>JBFLZA010000504.1:0-3860 GCA_040756535.1 Cyanobacteriota bacterium | reverse complement strand
TACTCTAAGCAAAACGACACAGCAAAACGCTCGCATTAGATGTCCAACAGTTTGCTCTTCTTCTTGTTGGGAATTTTCTGGCTCTGACCAGCGCATCAGATTTAAGACCTCCAATGCCTGATACCAAACAGGTACTTGAGCTTTTCCTTTAGATGGACGAACTAGCACTTCATTTGACTGCCAGGGTTCGTCACGAATGCGTTTGAGTGCCCGCAAATAGTGTTCAACATCTATGCCATAGTCAGCCGCTGCTATCTCTTCTAGCATGGCATCATCAATATGCGATCGCAGCCACACCCACAACGTACAATCTGATGGATTAAACTGATTCAGCAGGGAGTGCCACTGTTTGTACCACGAGACTTCAATCGTTTGCCAGTCTGGATTTCGCTCGTCCTCTTCAGTTGGCTGTCTAACAGAATCTAGCCACTCGCGATCGCACGCCCCAAATGCCAGAAAGTTCTGCTGTGCTTGGATTAATCCGACTCGATTAGAAGTGGCGTGTTGCCAAGAGCAATCCGGCACCGAGTCTTCCCAAAAACAAATAGGGCAAATTTCATAACTACCTGGTGGCTCTTGAGTGAGAGTTTTATAGCCACAACAGAGACAAGCATATGCTTTGGCTGAGTACATGCAGTTAATACCCTTCTCTGCCGCTTAGTGGAGAAAGATTTCAGCGACACAGCTAGTACAAATTTATCTTCCTTTTCACTACCCTTTGCAAGCAATTTTAAAATCAGATATCTGTGCACTGGGGCGACTGACTGGTTTGGAGCGAGATCAATACTAATTCTTTCCCGCTCTAAGAATACCGATGAGGAACGTGGGGGAGCGGAGGGAGCTGGGGGAGAGGAAGGATAGGTAATCTTCTACCGGGAAGGAAGTAATTCTTTGGCGGACAATCCCCCTATGGAGTACGGTTCTACCTCCCTGCACAGTGAAAGGATTCGTTACAGTAGATTGAGTGTCTTGGGCAGTTCCTTTACACATCTCGCATCAGGCGAGAGCTAAAAACAAACACATTATTTGCATCCCCTAGATTTATCTATGGGGTTTCTCCGCGTCCCCGTGTCCCCGCGTCCTCTTCAATGGGGAGCAGGATTTTTAATTGGAAGATTTTGAGATTCTTGAAACAACTATTTCTTGCAGTAGTTCTTGCATTTCTAGCTTTTATGGTTGCACTCATACTATCAACTCAAAGCTCTGATTCCATCAATGAGCTTTATGTGTTTGGAGACAGTCTTTCAGATATGGGAACGGTGTTTCGGATGACAGGGGGGATGTATCCGCCCAATCCGACTTACTATAACGGGCGTTACTCGAATGGTCGGGTTTGGGTTGAGTATCTCGCAGAGCGCCTGAAGTTGCCGTCTGAGCGAGTAAGTAATTTTGCTTATGGGGGTGCAACAACCGGAAGCTCTAGCAGCAATCTTGTCCCCGGATTGGTGACACAGGTGCAGTCGTTTACCCAGACGCATCAACGGAAAAATCCAGATGCGCTGTATGTACTCTGGGCAGGAGCGAATGATTATTTGCAGGGAGCAAGCAGTGCGACTATTCCGGTTGAGAATGTGACAGGTGCGCTCGCTTCTCTTGCTGGTGTGGGTGCTAAAAATATCCTGGTGGCAAATCTGCCCGATTTGGGACAGTTACCCGCTACCCGAACCAATGCTAATTCTGCAAGTCTCAGTGCATTAACACAAGCGCATAATCAGGGCTTGAGGCGATCGCTCAAGGTATTAAGCCAGCAGCATTCTGACCTGAAAATTGCCACTCTAGATGCCAATACGCTTTATCGAGAAGCTATTACTAAACCCGCAGCGTTTGGCTTTACCAATGTTACCAGTGCTTGTGTATCGGGGTCTGGTACCTGTGGTAATCCAGCTCAGTTTCTATTCTGGGACAGCATTCATCCCACGACAGCAGCACACCGGATTTTGGGCGAAGCTGCCTTTGAGGCCGTTCAAGAGAAGGGAATGGTGGATTCAATGTCGAAAGCTGTGCTGCCGTAAACCCACACTCCGCAGCCTCAACTTTTATAAAGAAAGGCAGATGGCAGGAGGCAGATGGCTCCAAGGGAAGAAGGATGTTCACGTCGGGACTTAGAATTAGAGCAAAAGCCTGGATGATTTCATTTCAGGGCGATCGAGCCATATCACCCCATCTTTGAGGTTCTAACCGTAGAAAGTTTTGAGTCTGTAATTGCCCAGGCGAAAGACAAATGCAAAGTGTCACCAAAACAAGTACATCCAAGGCGGTAGGGGTTATTCAAATTTTGTCCAAGGGAAGTGGTATATCCTGCCCTACTTTCCTCTCACCGTTAAATCGAAGATTCTAACGGGAGCCTCCAGCAGGTTGAATAGATGATTGCCTCTCCCCAACAGCCTCAGCTCACCCCGGATGAATACCTCCAGATGGAGGCACAAAGCCCCGTCAAACACGAATATATTGATGGGCAAATCTATGCGATGGCTGGGGCAAGCGACCCCCATGTTACCATTGCCGGAAACCTGTTTGCCCTACTCCGTAGCCATGTCCGAGGTTCTGGTTGTCGCGTTTATATCTCGGACATGAAAGCGCGAATTGAAGCTCTCAATCGATTCTACTATCCCGATATCTTGGTCACCTGCGACCCACGCGACCTGGAAACCCCCACCTATAAGCGATTTCCTAGTCTTATCGTTGAAGTTTTATCTGACTCTACCGAAGCTCTTGACCGAGGTGACAAGTTTGCCGATTACCAGAACTTAGAGAGCCTACGCGAGTATGTCCTGATTAACACCAAGCGGCAGCGAGTCGAATGCTTCCGACGCAATGATGAAGGGCTGTGGGTTTTGCAGTTCTACACGCCGGAACAGACATCATTTCGGCTCGACAGTATCGGCTTTGAGGGAACGCTAGATGTGCTTTATGAAGATGTCGTGTTTGAATAATCTCACAACTTGCATCAATATGTGACAGCTTACTTGCGATCGCGCTTCTCAATCTCCCTAACTGGTGGTTGGCGGGTGGTGCGGTACGAAATACGGTTTGGCGATCGCACTTGTCAATCGACTTTAGAGCAAGTGATTCTAGATTATGGTGGGTTCGGTACAACGATTGTTAGAGGGATGGCAAGAGTGACTTATCCGCTGCCTGGGCATACTACGAACAGCACCGTGAAGAATGCGATCACAGCGGATGCTGATTCGATAGCACAAATTAGCGATCGCGGCTTACCAAGTGCTAGGATTTCATCAACTAGATTCAGTGAACTCGTCATGAAAATCCAACAAATTCTTGATCGTCAAGGGATTGTTCATAGCGATCCAGAAATTATGAGCGGAGTTCCTGTATTTGTTGGCACACGGGTTCCGTTACAAACCTTTTTTGATTACCTAGAAGGTGAATCAGGTTTAGCTGAGTTTCTGGAAGACTTTCCCCATTTGAAAACACCAGCATTGCAAGTTCTGGAAGCGATCGCGAAAGCGATGCTAAACCAGGAGCGAGAAGCTAGTGTTCATTCTGCTTGATGAAAACCTACTCAGCAAAAAACTGAAAAAACCGTTCCTAGATGTGGGACACACCGTGCAAAATGTGGAAGATCTGGGCTGGCGCGGGACAAAAGATCGAGAGCTTTTAGCCCTAGCAAATGTATTTCCATTTGATGTTTTCATTACATCTGACAAAAACTTGCCCTACCAGCAAAATTTGCAAAATCTAGTATTGCGGGTTGTAGTACTCAACGCTAGCAGTACTCGTCCCGATCATCTACTGCCCCTGATCACCCAAATCATCCCTCTGCTGCAATCCTTAGCTCCTGGCTCCATAACATTGATTGATGATGCAGGTGATATAACTCCTTTTAACCTAAGCAATAG
>JBFLZA010000503.1:0-7075 GCA_040756535.1 Cyanobacteriota bacterium | reverse complement strand
GAGTCGATATCGGGAACGCTTTGGAGAGTTGTAAGAAGTAAATCAGCTTCGGTTTTGGGGACTTTTGAGAGGCAAGGCGATCGCACTCTTATTGCCCCTTTGGCATTAAAATTTCCACCCAGGGGCTCATCATGATGTAATCAGATCCTTCCTTGGTCTTTAATTCCTGCTCTAATTTACCTTCTGCTTGTGCTAACTCCTGGCCTCCGCTGTTCCAAAATTTAAAGGTTCCGTTCTCATTTATTAAAGCCCAGTATTGGTAATGAGTTAATGTTAAATATACACGCTTATTGATATAATCTAATACTATTTTAGTGTTATGTTCCCAATCCGATCCAGTACCTGTATATTCAGCGTAGCCTTGCGGGCTAATTATAGGATTTTTTGTGGATGATCCTGCCCCCGATTGGGAATTTTGACTGTAGTGTTGATGTAGCGCAGTTGCAGGAGCGGGTATATTTTGAGGATCGAAATTATTCTGTGGAAGTACACCGGGAGTATCCTGATGCCAGCTGCGTAAGGTTCCCGGAGCATTGGGACTTTTTTGTTTATTTTGTTGCTCGAATGGAGTCCTTTGATCGATAACTACGTTACCATTAGTCTCTAACTGAAAGCGAACATCAAAAATGAGGTTAATTAGAGGTTTTGGGAGAATTCGTTTTGCTTCATCCCATGGTAACTGTTGGAGAGGCAGCTTTCCTTTGCCCCTTGCCTGTGTCGTGTCATAGTTTCCTTGACTTACTTCTTCTGCTATTTCTTTAGTAAATTCTCCCCACATTTTAGAGTCATTGCCCCATTTCGTTGTTTCTTTCTTATTAGTATTCAATGAACTGTGGGCATAATTTTCATCAGCCGGCTCTGTAGCGTATCTTGTTTTTCGGTTTGGTATGGCAATACTCTCCCCATATCCTTGAGCGTTGTACTTGTCCTCATATATTTGGTAGTTATCTAAAGCTGTATTAATGGTTCGCACCAATTGATTAATCGCATCAACTTTCCCTTGGGATGTCTTCTGAGCTTTAAAGTCGTCAATTCTAGTTCGCAATTGTGTTTTTGTGTCCTCATCTGCTACCTTTAGGGCAAAATTCAAATCATCTTGGACAGCAATCATAAAATATTCTTTGATTTGAACGTTGGTGAGATTTTGGGTTCCTGCTCCCAATCCTCTGGCATACGCATCAGGCGTTATGGCAATACGACACTGTATGGTAGGCAGTTCTGTAGCCTCACTAGAGGATAGGCGTTGTATGACTGAATAGGGAGAAACAGGGGTGTGGGTTCGGTAAGGAACATCATTGCTATGTGCTGTTCGAGCAGTCTGACGCTGCACCGCCCCCCCACTCTGCTGCACCACATGAGTCAACTCATGAGCCAACAACTCCTGCCCCCCCCGACTCCCCGGATCATACGCCCCGGAGCGAAAGAACACATCTTGCCCCGTCGTAAACGCCTTCGCCTGAATCGATTGATTCAACTGATCCGACTTCGCATCTGTGTGAACCTTCACCCCACTAAAATCCGCCCCAAACTCCCTCTCCATCGGTTCCCGCACCGACTCATCCAACGGCTGTCCACTCCCCCTTGCTCCTTGTATCGACGCTTCCAAATCCGGCGCTGCCCCCATCCCCTCCGATTTGGGATTTTGGATATTAGATTTTAGACTGAGTTCCTGCACCTCCTCGCGCTGGAGAAAACTCACCTGAGGCTTCATCATTACCTGCTCTTCATCGAGCACATCCTGACGCTGCACCAACGCATTACGCCAGTGCGGCCCAATGGGAGACATGCGAATCTGTTCCTCCTCAGTACTCTCTTGCTCTCGGCGCTGCACCAACGCATTGCGCCACTGCTGCACAAAGGGAGACATCTGCATCTGTTCATCCCCAACACTCTCTATCTCCTCGCGCTGCACCTGAGGGGATGGCGCATGAATCCGCTGCACCACATCCGCCGCTACCCTATCCGCTTCCTGCTCATACCTATCCCCCGGTTCACCTATCGTCAGCTTCGCTTGTAGCCCTAACGCTTGCGGTGGTTCAGGCAGCGGAGAATTCCCTGCCACTAAATTAGGGATTTCCAACAAATTCATCCCCCTCGGCTTTTCCCATTCCTGTTGCTGTTGTAAATCCGGCGTTTCCTGTGGCGTTGGGGTTGCCGTTTCTGGAGCAGCAAAAGGACGTGACTGGAACAGATTCGATGCAGGCGTTGAAGCGGACTGAGAGAAAGCTTTTTTGTGGATATGCAGCCGATGATTCATCGCTAGTCTCCGACTCAGGGGAGTGATAGGTAAATCTATATTGCCATCTTCCCTAGAGAGGATTAGTAAATTTCCCTTAAATTTTCAGAAAATTAACTTTAACCAAAGGTCTCAGCATCTACTAGCATGATGATGAATTCAGCTTTCTTCGTGAGAGTCTTGGCAAGACAACAAGATGCATCATTTATCAATACAGGTCTAGTCTCTTCTGGGTCTGGAGGTTTCTAAGATTTGTTCAACCTGTTGCTGAAAGTTTTTTTAATAGCTGCTTGTTCCTGTGGGTGGGTCAATTTGAGGGAAACAACCGCCCTTGTAAACCATAGCTAATTAAGCCCAGGTACTCGTAGAATACCATTAGGGTTTTTCTTCTTGGTGATAAATCCGGTGGTATTGGACTGGTATGGGGAATTACTGTAAACCCGAAATGGCGAAATGTAAGTAGCGATCGCAAAATATGAGGGGGGTCAGTAACGAGTAAAATACTCTTCACTCCCTGAGGTTGTAGCATCGTTGCTGTGAAACGAGCGTTTTCCTCAGTTGTGCGAGAACAATCTTCGTAAGCTAGCGCTTGCTTGGGAATTCCTTCTGCTTCTAAAAGCTGCATCAGTTGAGCAGCATCCCCTCTACCACTGGCAAAAATCAAAGGAGCTCGCTGTGTTCTCCAAAGTTGAGCAGCAACCTCCACCCTTGATTGCCTAAATTGATCTCCGCGTCCTAACACTACAATCGCATCGACACTGACACCCGTATCAGCAGGAACAAGCGCTACCAGCCCCTTATTCGCTATAGCAGAGGTTAACGGAATAGAGGTGAGGGCGTAAATCACCAAGACAACAATTCCCCCCTTCAGTGCATAATGCTTCCAACGCTCTCGTAGAATTAGCCAAGATAGTGCGATCGCTAAGGCAAGTAGTAGTAAAATCCCTCCTGGCGTCATGACCCAGTGAAACAGTATTCTTTTAAAAACAAGCCAGTGGCTAAGGGAGCGATCGCATACAGCAGGGTCTAGCATTTGAATTTACGTTTCATCATCAAACTACATTCATCGCAATCTTAAGCGAGGTTACAGCTAGAGTGCCAAATTGTAAAAGGGGAAAGGGGAAGGGGGAAAGGTAAAAGGGGAAAGAAGAACTTTTATCTTTATGGATTGGTATTCCTAGCTCTACAAAGGGAGTAATTCAGTAAAATTTACTTCTTCTGACTGACCTATTAACAATTATTCCTGAGCGAAAAAATAATTAGTTATTATTTTCAAGGGGAACAACTGAACCTGCGATCGCTTCTCGATGCAGTTGTTCTAAACCCACGGCGTTCATAAGACTTAGCCACGTTTTGGGAACCGCGTGAATTTCCACTAAATCCGTTGCGGCATCGTACCAAATTTTGTTTTGAACGTAGAGGTTAATACGTTCTTCTACTGTCGCTGCCTTCAATTGACTTTCCAGCGTAGGCTGATCCATTCTTTGAATTGTTCCCGTATGCCAAACCGGAGGGGACTCTAACGGGTCTAAAGATGCACAATAAAGCGTGAAAGTCCAGCGGTACAGCTTATCCTGCTCTAGGGTTTTTGCAGTTGTTGGAATGCTAACGCTAACAAAACCCGGTGCATCAGGCAGATTGAAAGCAGTCCGATAGACAAGATTACCTTGTTGATCTTCTAGCGCGAACCTTCCCGATTTGACGCTACTCATTTTATAGGGAACATAAAACCAAAATGTTGGATGTCCTGAAAGCGTGAATCCAGAAAACCGATTGGCAGTATCACTAATCGGTAATAACGGAGTAAACGGTGTCTTAGTCTGCTCACACGGCCCACGAGTTCCTGCCGGTTCTCGTTCTGGCGGTCTATCCGAGACGGGTGGTGTTTCCTGGTTCGAGCCTGCTATTATCGTTGAATCTAACTGCGCTTGTGCTAGTTCCAGGCAACTGGTAACTACAAAAAAAAAGCAAGCGAATACTAGGGGAAATTTAATCTTAATCATAAATCACCACTTAAAACTTTTTACTGAAGTTTTTTTAACTGAAATCCCCTATAAGCAATGAGACTTCCTACCGTAGCTACTAAGGCTATGGATGACGGAATCAGAGGTAAGATACAACCTTTTGTAACTAATAAAATCAAGCAAATTCCATTTAAGCTAACAAGCCCTACTATAACTATGAGTCCTAAACGTAATGGTGATGACCCCAAGGATATAGCCAGTATGCCTCCCGCTACAGACCAAGCCAAAACCCAAACCCCATCTCCCCATACAGGTAAGAACCATAGTAGCCCACGTTGCTCTTTTGCAGCACTCAGAATTTGACTGACTAGCTGGGCGTGCAATATTAATCCTCGAATTTCTTGGTTATAGGGAGTTTGAAAATTGTCTTGAATGGTTGGGTCAGTCATCCCAATCAGGATAATTTTATTTTTTAAAGAATCTGGATGAATTCGATTGGTGAAAACATCATTGAGAGTCACACTATCTGCGATGTCTTTAAGGGATTGGCTTGAGCGATAATTCAGGAGTACTTGAAATCCCTCTAAGCCAACTTTCGTTTGGTAAAAGCCTGTTTTCTTATTCAGCTTTTTCAAATCAAGTTGACCTAATCTCCAATGATCGGCGGTAATAAATTCAAGAGATTGTCCTTCTGCTTGTATATAACGAAGTGCTAACTGAAAGCTGAGAGCATAGTAGGTAGAACAGGAAGAAGCCGCAGGGGGTTTCATGGCAATGAGATGGCGGCGGACGATGTTATCCGGGTCGCGAACTACATCTGCAAAGCCCAATTGTGCGGTGGAAATTCCCGGAGGAGGTGCAACGCCTTGAGGGATTTTAGCAGACGGAACGACACAAACCGGAATGATGCTGTCACTTTTTTGCAGGTATTGAACTAACTCAGTATGTCCTTCACCTTGTACTCGATCGCGATAAATATCCAACCCGATCGCTCGTGGTTGATACTGTTCTAATTTTTTCAGTAGCCGCAGCAACGTTTTATCTTGTAGGGGATACTCCCCACCCAACTTCGCGATATCCTCAGCCGTGACTTGAACGATTAACAGTCGAGAGTCTGGTTTTTCTGCCGGACGCCACTGCATCACTTGGTCAAATGCCTTCAGTTCCACCGGTTGCAAAAATCCCAGCATTCGCACCCCCATCACCAAACTAGTAACAGCGACACTTGCCACTAGTACTTTTTGCCAACCTTGCCACCAATGCTCTTGTTGAGTCAATGCGGAGGGAAATATTGGGGGATCGTAGGCTAAATTTTGGTAAATCACTGGCAACCAACTGGCACAAGGATACTCCCTTTCCAGCCAATGCAACCGTTCCCTGGCTGCTCGAGTTGCTAAATATAACGACTTCCCACTCGCTAAAGCACTGAGAAAATACTTTAAAAATTCTTGGGCAATTTGGTCGGGTATTAATTCCCGCATGACTATCATTTGGGGAATGTGCAAATCATTCAATTGCCTTGCTAAACCCAATCCATCACAGGAGTTAAAAATTGCCAGTTTTAAACCTCGCTCAACGGCTTTCTTCAGGGCATACCACAGTTCGTTAATCGTTAAGCTGTCGGTGGGATTGATATAAATTCGCCCGGTTTCTCCTTGTGTCTCGCTGTGTCCAGCGAAAAAGATAATATCCCAATCTTGCTCCCACAACTGGTCGTTGATTTGGTGGTGTTTCGGTTCGACAAGAAAGGTTACTGCGGCATGGGGTAAATTCTCTAACAATTTGCGATCGGCGTCGGTATCAATCCCCTCGCTATGGCCTAAAATGGCTAATATTTTGACTTGGGTTTTGAGCGCTGGCTTTGGGGGTTGGTGAATTCGTCGTGACTCGGTTGGACTCAATGCCACTTCTGCGTTGGGATAACGCTCAATTAGATCCCACAGGTGCCAGGGCAGTTTTTGCAGGTGGGAGTTATCAGTACGAATAAGGAAGCGGATGGTTTCATCTCGGTTTAATTCCTCTCGCAAGTGCTTGTCGATGGTACGGAACAACTCAGAGTCGAGCCATGCTGTAAAACGCGATCGCAATTCCTCGGCTGATTCTTGACATTCGCTGATGCGCTGCTGATTGACAGAACCGCCATAGGTAATGCCGATGGGTTCAAGGCGGTAAGGCGCTCCCAAACAGCGATATTTTTGCTGCCAATGGTGTTCTAAGTAAGTGGCGAGTTCTGGAGCAGGAGGCAAGTAGCCGGTCATCTCTACTACAGTATGAGCAGCAGCATTCTCCCCGTCTTCCTCGATCTGTAACGTCACACGACATCCCTGCTCTAATGTCTCACCATCTAGCCTCAGAACAACTAACTTCCCCATGTTCGGTAACCCCTATACTGCCGCTGGCTCAAACTAGAAAGGCTTCAGTAACACTCACTCCTCCTAAAGTAGCTTTTACACTGAAGCGTTCTCCTGGTTCACCACTAAACTTGATTTGAATGTTTTGGGTGCTTCTGGCTATAGCTTGCATCACAGCTTCTCCATTTTCATCCAATATCATGAGCTGTAAATCTTGGGGCAAATAGGATTGTATCTTTGTCGAATACACTTCTACGGAAATGTTAATTTTTGATGAGCTGATGGGATTGAGTTCAACGCACAACACCACTTCTTCCCCCAATCGTTCCAAGCATAGCCGCTTGCCGCGTTTCACCCCTAATGCGGGATTTTCGGGTGGAGGGATTTGTATTTGAGCAGCACTTCTGAAACGGAAAGCCAACTCCCCTGGGGGTGGCGCAAACAGTGACTCTACTGCCTCCCAACCCGCCTCAAAGATATTATGCAGCCACGGCGAAAGCCGAACCCCTTCTTTCACGGGTTGC
>JBFLZA010000502.1:0-7079 GCA_040756535.1 Cyanobacteriota bacterium | reverse complement strand
GTCCTCCAGTCATCGACTCAGACACCCGATCCCCTGATCTCACTTCTGCAAGAACGCAGTATTGAATTTCCAGAACAGATGGCAAAGGTAGCGCATCTGTTTCACCTTGATGAGAAACAGCAAGAAGACCTCGTCCGCATTCCTCTTATCATTCAAGCTGCGGCTGCTTGTTTGGAGCAAGTTGCTCATGAGAAACATCGACGCTACTGTCTCGAACAGTGGCAAAAGCTCGATCCCTCAACCGATTTAAAACGCAGGGAGTACTACTGGCAGGAGTTTTCTCGCACAGCCCAGCGAATTAAGGAATTAAACCAGCTACGCCAGTTCAACCTCTCAGACATCATTAATCATGCGATCGGATAGTGAGCAGCGATCGGACTTAAGCAAAACCTCTAATGTAGGGTGGGCAGTGCCCACCTTAAGCTTAGGGTGCTAATCACACAACAAAGTATCGCGGGTTTCGCGTCCAGTTGTGGGATTAGTCCCGCTAGCCATATTACACAGCAGTTGTTGCATATCATCGCGAAGCAGCACATCTGTAAAATCTGCTCCTTCTACAATCGCGCCATCAAACTTGGTGCTAAAGGCAAAAGCTCCTTCTAGAACAGCATTTTTTAAGTTAGCGCGGCTGAAGCGAACCTTATCTAAGGTAGCGTAGCTGAGGTTAGCGCCCTCTAAATTGGCAGCTTCCAAACTAGCACCAAACAAACTGACGCCTTCTAAATTAGCATTGCTGAAATTACTGCTGCGGAGATTGGTATTGGTAAAGCTCGAATCCGTTAAATCACGCCCGGAGAAATCTGCACCCGCTAAATTTTGTTTGTTGTAATCTAAGGCTAGAACAGGCGTGGCACTCATTCCAAATATCCATGCGCCAGCTAGTACCAAGAGAAATAAACTCCGCAAAATCGCTGAAAGACGCAAGTATTGCTGACGATTCATACTGTTTGTAGCCACTGAAAAACCGTATTGTTTACTAAAAATTGCTATCAATAACCATATTTATATTATCAGTAAGGAAAGGATCGTCCATGAACTTTGGATCTAACACCAAGTTGCATTCATACGTTGCATATGCTGTTTTCCGTGTCTGGTGTGTCTGGGCGTCTGTCTCCAATACTATGTTTGAACGCAACTTCGTATAACCTCCCGCCCACGATGAAAAACTCAACTCCCAAAGTTGGAGAATTAGGCGAACAATTAGTAGCAGAGTGGTTACAGGCACAAAACTGGGTAATCCTACATCACCGTTGGCGTTGTCGATGGGGAGAAATTGACCTAATTGCCCAACAACCAGGAAATGATACAGAGGTGATGGAGACAGAAGACACTGAGCATGGAAAAGAAAGCATAAAGATACAGGAAATTCGCCAAAGGCACTCTCCGCCTCACCCTGTCCCCCCCTCCCCGCGCCATATAACGACTTCCTTCACGGCCTCCCCTGTTTTGGCATTTATCGAGGTCAAAACTCGTTCTCCAAGGAACTGGGATGCAGATGGACTGCTAGCAATTACACCCCAAAAGCAAGCTAAACTTTGGCAAGCCGCTCAGCTATTTCTGGCCCAATCCCCAGATTTAGCAAATTTCCCCTGTCGATTCGATGTCGCTCTCGTTAACTGTCAGCGTGTATCCCAACGTTCAAACCCTGAGCGCCCTGATATCTTGTCTTCCTCGTCTGAAGCGATGGGCAAAGCCATACCCAGTTCATCGATACAACTAGGTCAACCTCTATTCAGGGCAGGATATCGATTAATCTTACAGGACTATATCCAATCAGCATTTGATTAACTAGAAATCCTTCATCCCCTCTTGGATAGGTGTCACCTCAAGAGGGGGATTCTCAAAAAAATTACTAAAAAATCACTTTTATAGCTTTAAATTCAATTATTCTTCCGGATCGTCCACCATGCCAGGACTAATCAAGGTAATGTCAAACTCATCCGGGGGACCCGTAGGATTTACGTCTTGCCTGAGTAGGTAATACTTAGCACTGACTTGCGGGCCAAACACAATCTCATCCTCATTTTCCAGATCATGAGCTTGAAGTTTGCGACCATTAATCAAGAGTCCATTAGCACTGCGCTTGCCTTTGAGATTGCCATCAACAATTCGATAATAGTGGCTGCCATCCTCACGCTGTCTTCGCACCAGAGTAGCGTGTTGGCGAGAAACAAATTGTGAGAATAAGCGGATATCACAGCTTGGATCTCTGCCGATGGAATATACGGCATCTTCTAAGGGAAATTCTTTACGTCCCTTTTCGTCTTCAATAATCAATAGATGGTTTTGATTTGATTGTGCAGCCATCGCAGAATAAAAATGAAGTTGAAAAACGATCGCTTGGAGAATCCTCAAAAATTGCCCCTCGTTGCTTCAGTTGAAGTTTCTGCTTCAACTGAGTTCCTGTCCATTCCAAACCCAGGCTGTCAAGCCACTTGTTTCTAGGATTTAGTGGAGACATTACAGGGAGGGGGGTAGCAATTGCCAAGGCGGGAATCAGCCGTTGCTGATACTGTTATAACTACTAAGCTAGGCTAGCATGAGGCTGGAAACGGTTGCTTGTGTATATTGGTAGATCTATTGGTAGTATGCATCACGTTGACCAATTCCTTGATTTTTTCTGTGTTTATGGCAACAAAACTTTGGATGGACTGAGGGACAACATAAGAAAATCGGACGTAAGTTAAAACACTTCGTGACGCTTAGCGGAAGATCTGTAAGGAGTTCCAGTGTAAAGCCCTACCTAGCTTACACGCTAATTGAAAAGCTAGGCAAATGCCAATCCTTACACGATCCCCTCGCTGGCTAACCGCAAAGCCCGTCAACCGCCTTTCCTTACCCAGTTGAAATACGGGAGCTGACCTGCTGCGTGCAGGCTATGAGTGGCGAAAAAGCTTTGATCTCAACGGCTTCCGGATACATGAGCATTTTGGATCTC
Source organism: Cyanobacteriota bacterium (assembly GCA_040756535.1). Classification (GTDB taxonomy): domain Bacteria; phylum Cyanobacteriota; class Cyanobacteriia; order Cyanobacteriales; family Coleofasciculaceae; genus JBFLZA01. Next base: position 4,141 of record JBFLZA010000502.1, on the reverse strand, counting down.
CCAACCCACATAGACAAAGTCAGGTAAGTTATCTCTATTCATTTGAATAGCCGAACAGGAAAATGAGAGCCTCACTTGGCTACCCGTTTGGGTTACACCAACGACTTCTATACTCCGAAAAAATTCTTGTGAGGACAAGTATTTTTTACCGGCTTCTAATAACAGATCCCAGTCAATAATGATATTAGAGATTTGTCTACCTAGCAGTTCATTGTCACTATATTCAAACAGTTTTTTAGCGGCATTATTGGCTATTTTTATAATCCCTGATTTTGTTGTTACTAGTAAGATAGCTGCAACAGATTGTATAATTTTATTGAGATACTCGTTTGATGAATCCCAAGCTTCTATTAAGAGGGTCACTTCATTCGATCTTTGTACTAGTTTCTGTTCCAAAATCATCTTTTCACTAACATCTTCTATAAAAGCAATCAATCGATTACTAAAATTATTTTGATCTTGCGTTCTAATTATATAAATATCAATATAGAGAGGATTGCCTTGTTCTGGAAAACGCCCAATGCCCTTTAATTCAAAACTAAACTGTCGCCCTTCCAAAATTTCAATAAGAATATTTTCGACTCCCACCAGTTCAGGAAAGCCGAGGCAAACCGCCTTTCCTGGGACAACCTCTTGAGGAGCCTCAGCAAACCGCCGTACTCCTAAGGACGTTTCTAAAATATTCAAGTCTCCATCTAAAGTCAAATATTCTATTTGTCGGAGAGATAAAAATTGATTGAAAATAAGATTCATGGGGAGTCAATCAGGTGTGAAGCTATTTTCTGGAAAATTTCATCAACGTGTAAACCTGTTTTTGCTGAAGTTGAATAAGTGGCTATTACTTGTTCTAAATTACTGATAGTTATAAAATTTAAAGAATTTAACAATTTTTTTTCATCAAACAAGTCTGATTTGTTCAAGGCAACGATCACAAAACCTTTAGGATTTACCGATAGAAAGCATTGAATATGATCGCCAATATGATCAAGAGTGACCTGACGACTAACATCGGCAACAACCACTGCACTGCTAGCACCTTGCAAATAGGTCGGTGTTACTGTTTTAAATTTAGTGTTTCCTTCTAAATCCCAAATTAGCAACTGAACATTTACTTGTTTCTGGAGGTTGGATGATTGGTATCCAACTGTTTTCCTGGAAATTTTCACACCGACTGTTGAAAGATAACTGTCGCTAAACTGGCGATCTACGAAACGACGAATTAAGCTAGTTTTACCTACGCTAAAATCGCCCAACATACATATTTTTTTAGATATTGTTGAAGTCATGATAACGGCTAAACCCGGTTCGAGGGAAGGAGGAAGAGACAATAATTTCTTAGGGACTGCCTAAAGTACAGTGCGATCGCTTTTTTTGCCTTTTTTTAACGAGCCGTCAAATTCCCCGAATAATTACCACTTGCATCCTCAAAAACTGCCCCTCGGAGTATCAGTTGTCGTTTCATTGCCTCAGAAAGCCCCAAATTGTCAGCAAACAGAGCCTGCTGCACGTTAGCAAGACTCAGATTAGAAAAGCTGAGATTGGCAAGTTTGAGGTTAGCCTTAGTGAGGTTAGCACTGCTCAGGTTGGCACGATTCAAGTTAGCACTGCACAGATTAGCTCCATGTAACTGAACACGTCTTAGAGTCGCCCGAATCATCGCGGCTCCGATCAAGTTAGCGCTGTTGAGTTTAGCACGGCTGAGGTTGGTACCAATCAGGTTGGCACCGCTTAAATCGGCTTCGTTCAAGTCAGCACCACTCAAATCAGCACCAATCAGGTTGGCATCTCTCAAGTTGACACGGTTGAGGTTACCACTAATCAGATTGGTCTCTCTCAAATCAGCCTCATTCAGGTTCGCCTCCCTGAGATTGACACTGATTAGCTTGGCGCGAATTAAGCTTGCATCTCTTAGATCCGCACGGCTGAGGTTAGCACCACTTAAGTCAGAGCCGATTAGCTTAGCATCCCTCAGATTGGCATTGATCGCGATCGTACTGCTTAAGTTGGCATCAATTAAATTGGCATTACTCAAGTTGGTACTAATCAGATTAGCGCCACTCAGATTGGCATCCCTGAGAATAGCATTCTTCAAATTAGCATCCCTGAGAATAGCCCCGCTTAGATTAGCTCCCTTCAAGTCAGCGCCGCTCAAGTCAGCGCGGTTTAAGTCGGCACTACTCAAGTCAGCTCCCTTCAAGTTGGCACCACTCAAATCAGTGCGGCTCAGATTAGTACCACTCAAATCAGCACCGCTCAGGTTAGCTCCTGCTAGTTTATCGCTACTGAGGTCTTCGCCACTAAGATCGACACTCACAAAATCCTCAGCTAGACTAAGACCAGCAATTTGCACTAGCCTAGATAAGTCTTCTGTTCTTGCCCCCATAATTTGCTGGATCAGATTTTGTACTTGCAGGGCAAAGGATTTGTCACTCATATCGCAACTCTTGCCGACTGAGATAGGGCGTCAATTTTCGCTTCAGTAAGCGACGAACAAGCGCCCTCTCGATCACAGTTTTCTTTTTTTTGCTAATTGTATTGGGTAATAGCATCTCAGTATCTATATAAATATCTTGCGGTGATATACAAAAAGTTACTTCCACACGGCAGGGCTTGGCAGTCACCTGTAAGGTTCCTAGTAAGGCTCTCTTGAGTAAACCCCTCAAAACAGGTTGATCTTTCTCTGCTGCAAAAACCCAACTGGGTTTTTCCTCTGAACCTTGAGCGGTTACTTGACAAACTGTGAACAGGGACTGTTGTGTGTTTTTCTGTATTTCTTTGAGAGCGAGGTTAGCGGGTTCTTCAACTTGGCTCTCTCTTAAGGGAACTGTTGCATCCGGTTGAGAAGCCATGCCGTTTTGGTTGGGTTTTCCTGGTTGTCTGATCAGCTCAATTGAACCATTGAGTTTACGGGATGGCAAAGGGATGTTCCCATTATCCAGTCTTAACTTTAGTTCTCCTCCTTTTAGACCCAATCGGATTTGACCCCTAGGAAGCGGCTCTCTATATTCGTTGAATTGTAGGGTTAAGTACAGCTGAATTTGCTCGGTTGAAAGCGATTTGGACTTGAGCTTGAAAATACCTGGCTGCTCTGCCTGAACAGCAATTGCTTCCAACTTCATGTAGAGCCAGTTTGGGTATTTGTTCTCAGGTTGTAGTGGAGAAGATGGGGGAGGCGGTTGTTGCATTTTTGAGTTGGAAGCCTGCTGCTAGAGGAATGACTATAAAGTTATCATGATGATGTAGCCCATTTTCTTGAGAACTTTTACGTACTATTGACATCATTGTAGATGTTGCTCTAGGCACGGCTACGCTAACAATCACAGCTAGCCTCTCCTATATATTTTGGGCTGGAACGATCTCTTAAAAATGTTTACCCAGCCTCATAAGGAGTGCGATAGCATAAAATCTACCGGAGCAGCACACTTAATTTTAAAACGCTCAAAGCTGTGTAAAAATAGAAGATTTCCGAGGTAGTCGGAATGTATTCCAAACCAAAAACTCATCGCAGCACTATTCAAGCGGGTGACTGGCCCATTGAGCAATTGCCTGGATTGAGCGATCGCGATCGAGTCCAGTTACAAGAATTGGGCATTACCACAACGGGACAACTGCTGCAAAAAGCCAGCACCCCACAGTTTAAGCAGGCGCTGGCCAATCAGTTGCAAATTAAATCTCAATATGTACAAAAATGGGTGGCACTAGCCGATTTGGCTCGCATACCGAGCGTGGGTTGCCAATACTGCGGTTTATTGCTGCACGCTGGTGTTTCCTCTGTGACTCAACTTGCTCAAACCCCTACGAGCAAATTGCACCAGCAAATTCTAAGACTACAAGTAGCAACAATGCAACGACGAGACCTGTGCCCCCATATTGAGGACATAGTCGTTTGGATTAAACAAGCAAGGGAGTTAATTGCCAACAAAAGATGAACTGTGAAGTTTGAAACACTTTTTTTTCATCCTTCATCCTGCCTCTGTTGTCTATTCTTTCGCCAACACCCCATTGAGAAAAATATCAGCAATGCCTTCTGCCATTTCCTGCATCTGTTTGGGGGAAGCTCCCGGTTCCATAATCGTATCGTGGGAAAAACCGGCAACGGCAAACATTCCTAAAAATACTTGAGCAACGATTTTGGGGTTAG
>JBFLZA010000501.1:0-7081 GCA_040756535.1 Cyanobacteriota bacterium | reverse complement strand
GGTGGAGATTTATCGCCCGAATCAAAATGTGGTTACTTTGGGTGATGGTGATGTTCTGACTATTCCCGATTTGCTTCCTGGTTTTGAGGTAGCAGTTGCCGATTTGTGGCCGCCAGAGTTTGAGTAATCAAATCCACTCATTTCGATCGCATTTTCCAATTTTAGCGATCGCTGTGCATAAGCTCCCCAATTATGAGATATACATTACTACGTTAGTGATGCTCTACCAATCGGGATGTTGCCAATGCGCCCTTCTCTCAAGTCCATCAGCTTGTTGATGACAACATTAGTACTTTCCCTAACTCCTTCCTTACTCCCCATTTGGGGGCGGGCACAGGGGCATCGCCCCTACGTTTTACTCCCCGCTTCAGCGCAGACACCCACGACTCAAAACCGCCAAACGGAGGTAGATAAGCTATTCCAAGAGGGCGTGCAGCAGTATCGCCAAGGGCAATACTCAAAGGCAGTCACTACCTATCAACGGGTGTTGGAGATACGGCAACAACTCAACGACAAAGCCGGAATTGCCCAAACCCTCAACAATTTGGGTGAGGTTTATAGCTGGTTACGACAACCTGACAAAGCGTTAGAAGTCTTGCAGGAAGCTTTGGTTATTCGTAGAGAATTAAAAGACAGGACAGGAGAGGGAGAAACCTTAGATAACCTTGGCTTCGCTTACTACTTTAAACAGCAAAATGACAAAGCTTTAGAAACTTTGCAGGAAGCCTTGACAATTCGTCGGGAAGTAGGAGACAAAGCAGGGGAAGGTCAAACCCTTAGTAATATTGGACTGGTTTATGCTTTGGGCTTACAGCAATATCCTAAAAGCTTAGAAACTTTACAGCAAGCACTAGCGATACATCAAGAAGTAGGCGATAAATTCCAAGCAGGAATTACCTTACGAAGAATTGGGGCACTTTATAGCCAGACTAAAGATTATCCTCGCGCTTTGGAGTGGTTTGAAAAAGCATTAGCTCTCAGCCGCGAAGTGCAAAACCGCGCAGGTGAGGGCGAAACGTTGACTCAGATCGGACTCACTTACTTTAACCAAGAACAATATGATCGTGCGATTGAATTTTACCAGCAAGTATTACCTCTGATTAAAGAAGCGGAAATTCGCCAAATGGAAGCTAACATTCTCACTTTCATAGGAAGTTCTTACTTCTTTCAAAACCAATATAATCGCGCTATTGAATTCGACCAACAAGCACTGACTGTAGCGCGAGAAATTCCAAATAATAAATCACAAGAAGCTAGAATTCTTTCTTCGATAGCAGGCGCTTACTCTTTGTCAGGTAATAGCGATCGCGCCATTGAATTTCACCAGCAAGCATTAGCTATTCGCCGAGAAATCAAAGATGAACCAGCGCAATTAGAAACTCTAATATTGTTAAGTGGAATATATAGCTCAACAGCAATATCATCTGTAAGCAGAGGGGTATATCCTCAAGCAAAAGCAGAGTATTCCCGTTTGATAGAGGTGGCGCAGGAAGCTTTAACTCTTGCCAGAGAGTTGAAAAACCCAAAATCAGAAGCCTCAGCTTTAATTCCACTGGGAGCAGCTTACAGCTTCTTTCAAGACGATCGAAAAGCGATTGAAGTCCTACAACAAGCACTGAGCATTGCGCGAGAAACCAAGGATTTAGATATTGAAGACTCAGCTCTGACTCAGCTTGCCAGCATCTACACTACTCGAGCAGACACTCGTAAAGTAATTGAAGTCAGGTTACGACAATTAGAAATTGCTCGACAGCAAAATGATAGATGGGGGGAGGCAGATATTTTACTCCATCTAGCCAGTACCTATAACGTACTTGGAGAACATCAAAAGGCAGTCGAAACCTACCAGCAAGCATTAACCGCAGCGCGACAAATTGAAATCGCTAAACTGCTGCCAAATTTACAAGAACGTGCATTAAGAACAGAGTCGAGTGCCCTATCTGGCTTAAGTCGGAGTTACAGCAATCTTGGGGAATATGACAAAGCTATTGATTGGGCGCAACAGCTATTGAAGCGTGCACAAACCCTCGGCAAACCTGAATTAGAAGTAGACGCGCTGCTACGGTTGGCTTTCTTATATAATGTACATCTCAACGATGCCCCAAAAGCCCTCGCAATCAGTCAGCAAGCCTTAACGATTGCGCGGCAACTCAAAGAACCTTCCCTTGAAGCAAAGGCGCTGGAAAGTTCGAGCAGCGCTTACAACAAGCAAGGAAATTCTACCTTAGCATTGCAGTCGGCTGAGCAATTTTTAGCAATTGCCAAGCAGCTAGAAAACCCCCAACTAGAGCAGAATGCTTTGAATGTTCTTATAGAAATTTACTCCAACCAAGGTAACTATCAAAAAGCAGTGGAGTTCGCTGAAGCTAGGTTGGCAGTAGTGCAAAAGGCAAAACTTAACAGCTACGAAATCATTGCTTTAACTGACTTAAGTCAGAGTTATCGCTTGTTAGGTGAGACCACCAAAGCCGTGGAAACAGCCAAGCAAGCCTTAACTTTAGCACGACAAGAGCAAAATCGTTCTAGTGAAGCCCTAGCTTTAAATGTTCTCAGCGAAGTCTACGGAGTTCAAGGGGAATACGAACAGGGAATTGATGCGGCGCAAACGTCTTTAGAGATATCGCGTAAAAACAGAGACTTCATTGGAGAAGTAGCGGCGGCTGCTAATCTTAGTGGAATGTACGAAGCGTTGGGAGAATACCAAAAGGTAATTGCAGTTGCAGAACCAGGCTTAGCACAGGCAAGGAAAAGAAATAATCGCGAACGAGAAGCACAGTTACTAATTAATTTAGGCAACGCTAACGAGTTCCTTGGCGAATACCAGAAAGGCAAGGAATTGATAGAGCAAGGTTTGGCAATTGCACGGGAACTGAAAAATCTTGGCTTGGAATCACGGGCGCTAGCTAGCCTTGGCGGTATTTATCAGAATCTTAAAGACTTCCAAAAAGCCTTGGAGTTACAGCAGCAAAGTTTGACAATTGCTCAAGAACTCAAGAGTCCTCCCCTCCAACTATCGCCACAGTTTTATTTAGGCAATATCTACACCAGTCTAGGGGATTACAAGCGCGGCAGCGAGTTTTACCAAAAAGCACTTGCCACAGCACGGCAACTCAAAAATCGCCGAAGTGAAGGTGTTGCTTTAGTGACTCTCGCATCTACCTCCTTTGCTCGGGGAGAACCGCAAAAAACCATTGAGTTTGCCCAGCAGTCGTTAGCGATTTTCCGAGACATCAAACAACCTTTATTAGAAAATTTTGCCCTGAGAGTGCTGAGTAGTGGCTACGGGGAGTTAGGCAATGATGCCAAAGCGATAGAAGCAGCTCAAGTCACGTTAACCTTTGCCCGAAAAACTCAAAATCCTATTTGGGAAAAGAATGCACTCAATCTTTTAGGCGCTCTGCATTACAAGTTTAATAGGAAGGAAGAAGCTATAGCAACCTATCAAGCTGCATTGGCAATTCCTACCCCAACAGAAGAAGTGGGTATTAACGCTTACACTCTGTTTGGTTTAGCTCGTATCTACCGCGATTTGAATCAGTCAAGCGTTGCCATTACTTACTACAAGCAATCCGTTAACAAAATTGAGGAAATCAGACGCGGTATCGAAGGTTTACCACAAGAGTTACAAAACTCTTTCTTGGAAGCAACGATTGATTTTGACCAAGTAAAGGTATCTGATATTTATCGCCAGTTAGCAGCCTTGTTACTCTCCCAAGGACGAGATAAAGAAGCATTGCAAGTACAGCAACTTTTAAGAGAGCAAGAAATTCGCGAAGCCATTAGTCCTAGAGATGCTGCGAGGGATAAACCCAACATTCCACTCACTCCAACAGAAACAAAAATTCCCGCTCAAAGTGAGTCCATCATTGCTTTAGCTAAACAAATTAACGAATGCGAACGGACTAACTGCAATCAACTCAGAGAACTTAATACACGCCGCAGTACTCTTATCAGTGATTTCGACCGTCAACTCCAGAAAATTGACCTAGAAATTCGCGCCAACCGCGCCAAAGATGACGCATTCTTCGACCCGAATAAACTAGCGATCATCCAAGAAATTGTCGAAGTACAACCTGGTAAGGTAATGATTTACCCCTTAGTGCTAGAACAAGAACTGTGGATACAACTCTATGCGTCAGGGGGGGTAGTTAGAAGCGTTAAAGTTAACGTCGGACGGGATGAATTAGGAAATGCTGTCAAAGAATTTCGCGATTTAATGGAGGAGTGCGAGAAGCGTGCTTATTGCGGTTCTGCTGACACTGCCAAGCTACAAGCCGTTAGTCAAAAACTTTATAACTGGCTAATAAAACCCTTAGAGGAAGAACTTCAGAATAACCAAGTGAAACATTTGGTTTTTGCACTCGATCGCGTCACGCGCTACATCCCCATGAGCGCCCTGTATGATGGCAAGCAATACCTAATTGAAAAATACACCATCTACAACGTACTGACAGAAGATACGAGCCGATTCAAAGAGAGTGATCGACTTTCTAAAGATACTCAAAACACGCCTATTTTAGCAATGGGAGTGTCGGATGCGATCGCGGGTTACAGTTCTCTGCCCAATGTACCCACTGAGCTGAACGCCATTGTACGCCAAGAAACTAAAGGGAATCAAGGAATTTATCCAGGTGAAAAATTCCTCAATGGTGCTTTTGATTTCTCCACGCTACAAGATAATTTAAGGAATTTTAAAATCTTACACCTTGCTACTCACGGTGTATTTGTTCCTGGTAGCGCTGATCAATCCTACATCCTTTTAGGAACAGGAGAAAAACTCACCATCCCCCAAATCAAAACCTTAACGGGGTTAAGTAATATTCACTTAGTAGTACTTTCCGCTTGCCAAACGGCATTAGCTGGCCCTCGTCAAGATGGTATAGAAATTGCCAGTACCGCTTACCACTTCTTAAATCGGGGAGCAAAATCTGTTATCGCTTCGTTATGGCTAGTTAACGATAGCAGCACCAGCCTTTTAATGCAGCGATTTTACAACCATTTAGCCAACGGCACCTCACAGCAGCCAATAACCAAAGCCGAAGCCTTGCGCCAAGCTCAACTCAGTATGTTGCAAGGCAACCTCAGTGCAAATGATGCCCCACCAAGAAGCATTGGAGTTGCCCCCAGACAAGGAGACACTACTAGCAACAGCCCTGATTTTTCCCACCCTTACTACTGGTCACCCTTTATTCTGATTGGTAACGGCTTGTAATTCTCAAGAAACACTTTTCGTTGGGAATGGGCGAAGCATTTGGATACCAAACTCTTAGCCTTTTAACTAAGCGAGTCGCCCAAATGCTTCTCCCCTACAAGTCCCTGTATATTTCTCTCCTGATACCAATTCACTAAAAGCCGGTTACAAATGCTATTCTTCCCCCTTGATAAGGGGGGTTAGGGGGGTCAATGTGTAGTGCAGTAAAAGTGAAATGGTATGACTCCTAACTCCTGACTCCTGACTCCTGACTCCTAACTTCTGACTCCTTACAGTCGATCGCGAAAATATTGCCGATACAAATCACACAACGGCATCACTGCATTCCCCTGAAACTTAACTAACCCCATACTGCGTAATTTAAAGGCTTCTGCTGTCTTTATTTCTACAGCTTTATTCGCCGCCATCACTTGCTTGATAGCTGCCACTAACTCCGCATTTTCTTCTAAATTCAACAGATGACGGCGAAGATGGTCATAGTATGGCCCTTCTTCAGTTGGAGCAACTTGCAACAGCTTTTCTAACGTCATCCTTCCCTTGGCAATTTGATAGAGTGCCACCCTTACTAGATAAGGATGTCCACCCACCATTGCCATCAGTTGATCGAATTGCTCACTGGAAAAATCGAGATTGTGACGCCGTACTAAATCCTGCACTTGTTCGGCATTCAACTCTGGCAGCTCAATGGGTAATCCCACATTGAACGGTGATTGATTGATATGCAGGGGAATATAAACTTCTTTAGAATGAACAATTACTAACCTGAGCTTTTGCCAAGCTGCCTCATTCCTGCCTCGCTCGTGCCATGCTCTAAGCAGTCCAAAAAAATCGGTGGCAACGTCAGGATGTTGGAATACCTGATCGACTTCATCCAAGCCCAAAACAAGTGGAGTTGTAAGTTCTGATAATAGGTAGCGTTGAAAGTAATTTGTACATTTATTTTTGCTACCGAGAATCCCTTTCCAATACACATCCAGCTTTTCTTCTCGATTCAATTCCATCGCAATGCTGGCACAAAACCACTGCAAAAATTGATCAAGGTTACTAAGAAACTCGGCATCTGCTGTCTGGAAATTTAAGGCTGCGGTTTGATAGCCTTGTTGGGCAGCGTGGTGAAGAATTCGAGTCATTAAAGAAGTCTTGCCCATCTGTCGGGGCGCTTTCACTCGAATTAATGCCCCTGGCTTCAAAATGGTCTCGTAACAATCGGATTCAATGGGGGGACGTTGGACATAAAAAGCAGAATCTAAGCTCACTTGACCCTCCGGTTGCTCTAAAGGTGGCGGTGAGGAAGACGGCATGAGGATGGTTGTGCTTGTACGCTTTGAAAAGTGCCGTTGTTCCAAAGCTTGCAGCACTTCAGTGGCATTCTCATAGCGCTGTCGATAGTCATAGCGCACCATCTTGTCTAAAATAGCGGAGAAACCCGGACTAACGGAAGTGCGATCGCGCAATAACTCACAGCTATATTCGCCTCGAAAGTCCGTCGGTAACTCTTTATTACTAGGGTTTAACCCAGTTAGTGCTTGCAGACATACCATACCAACCGCATAAAGATCGCTGCTGAATTTCGGGTTACCAGCGATTTGTTCGCTGGGCATATAGCCAAAGGAACCAACCGCAACAGTTATCGTTGTCTGTCCGTGAGTATTTACCGCTTTAGCGCTAACTTCTTTAACCGCCCCAAAGTCGATCAGAACCATTTTGCGATCGCTTTTGCGTCGGATTAAGTTAGAGGGTTTGATGTCGCGGTGGATGACATTTTGCTCGTGGACAAATGCCAAGACTTGCAAGATATCCTGCAACAGCGCTACAACAGAGTCTTCATCTAACTGTTTGTGTTCAGCCAGTTCTTGGTCGAAAGGCTGT
>JBFLZA010000500.1:0-7128 GCA_040756535.1 Cyanobacteriota bacterium | reverse complement strand
TCAGTTGAGTCATTGTTTTCTTTTTTAGGTCGGCGTACCGTTTCAGTTTTTCTAAGCGGCTTTCCTCAATTCGCAAGCTTAATGGTTTTTTCTTCATTTATCCATACATTGTATGGATAAATGATATCATTAAAAACATGAAGACTCTGAAGTTCAAGCTGTATCAGCATAAACGCAATCGATACCTCAAGCAGACAATTAACGCTGCTGGGGTGATATACAACCATTGCATCGCTGTGCATCGTCGGTACTACCGGATGTGGGGGAAACACTTGAACTGTGCAAAACTTCAGAAACATATAGCCAAGCTACGGAAGCGCAATCCGTTCTGGCAATTGGTAGGTTCTCAGGCTGTACAGGATATCTGTCAGCGCATTGATAAAGCCTATCAACTGTTCTTTAAACATCACAAAAAAGGAGTCAAACCACCAAGCTTCAAAAAGGTCAAAAAGTACAAGTCATTCACCCTTAAACAAGCTGGATACAAGTTTTTGGGGGGTAATCGAGTCAAGATAGGAAATCGGGTTTATCAATACTGGAACTCTAGGGAGATAGAAGGAACTGTCAAGACATTGACCATCAAACGCACTGCATTAGGTGAACTGTTTATGGTCGTTGTTATAGACGGATATTCAACACCAGAAGTCACATTCGAGACTGGTAAAATAGCTGGATTTGACTTTGGACTAAAAACGTTTCTCACCTGTTCCGAGGGGTTTAGTATTGAGTCACCCTTGTGCCTAAAAGCGTCCCTCAGTCAGCTAAGGATTGCATCTAAACAGCATTCTAACAAACAGAAGGGGTCAACCAACCGAGAGCAAGCAAGGAAACACTTAGTCCGTTGTCATGAGGGTATTGCTAACCGTAGACGCGATTGGTTTTGGCAGCTAGCCTATCAGCTAACGAACCAGTTTGATATGTTGTGTTTCGAGTCCCTGAACTTGAAAGGAATGCAACGTCTATGGGGACGCAAAATTAATGACTTGGCGTTAGGAGATTTCCTCCAAATCCTAGAGTGGGTTGCTAAAAAGAAGGGGAAACGTGTAATCTACATTGACCCTTGGTATCCGTCCAGCAAGACCTGTTCGTGTTGTGGTCACGTTTTAGATGAATTAGACCTTTCAGTGAGGCGATGGCGTTGCCCATCCTGTCATTCGGTGAACGACAGGGATGAGAACGCTGCATTAAATATTAAAAGGGTTGGGAGTTCAACCCTAGGCGTAGGAGATGTCAGACAGCCTCAGGCTGCAATCTCTGTCTGATGCCTGAATCCCACGTTTTATCAACGTGGGAGTGGCTCAATCAAATTTAAAATACCCATTCGATTGTTGACCTGTGGCTCATTCAGAACAGCAACCTATAAATAGATGATAGTTGTGCCAAAAAAGGCGTGTGCATTGCTTGGATTCTATAGGGGCATCGGGTAAATACTCACATGACAAGACGCCCAGACGCTGAAGCTTACGTATACCACAATTAAATTTAATTGTCAATACACATCTCGCTTATTACGGTAGAGGAAAGCCCGTGGAAATTTCCCCAGAACAACTGTGGAGCCAGGTATTGGAGCGTCTCCAGATACAACTCAGCCGACCGACTTTTGAAACCTGGATCAAAACAGCCAGTGCTCAGCAACTAGACAATAATTGTTTGGTGCTGTGCACTCCCAATCCCTTTGCTCGAAATTGGTTGCAAAAGTACTACATCAAAACCATCGCAGAGGTTGTGCAAGATATTCTGGGTAAACCGATGGAAATCCAGATTGTGGTCGCTAAAGGGAGTGATGGCTCTCCTGAAGATGACTTAGAGGCGTCTTGGTTCCTACCTATCGAATCCAGCTTTCCCGAAAATCCCCTGAATCGTCCCAAACCTAGTGAGTTAAATCCAAAGTACAATTTTTCCAGCTTTGTTGTTGGCTCGAATAACCGTATGGCTCACGCCGCTTCTTTAGCTGTGGCGGAGTCTCCAGGGCGTGAATTCAATCCTCTATTTTTGTGCGGTGGTGTGGGTTTGGGAAAAACTCACTTGATGCAAGCGATCGCACACTTCCGTTTGGAGAAGTGCCCAGATTCTAAAGTCTTTTACGTCTCTACCGAACAGTTTACCAATGACCTGATTGCCGCTATTCGGAAAGACAGTATGCAGAGTTTCCGAGAGCATTATCGGGTAGCCGATATCATCTTAGTCGATGACATTCAGTTTATTGAAGGGAAGGAATATACCCAGGAAGAGTTTTTCCATACCTTCAATACCTTGCACGAAGCGGGTAAGCAAGTCGTCTTGGCATCCGATCGCCCTCCTAATCAAATTCCCCGCTTGCAGGAACGCCTTTGTTCACGCTTTTCGATGGGGTTGATTGCGGATATCCAGCCACCCGATTTAGAAACGCGGATGGCAATTTTACAAAAAAAGGCTGAGTATGAAAATATTCGCCTGCCGCGAGCGGTAGTTGAATACATTGCCACAAACTATACGTCCAATATTCGGGAACTAGAAGGAGCCTTGATTAGGGCTGTAGCCTATATTTCCATTTCGGGGGTGTCTATGACGGTGGAGAATATCATGCCGATTTTGAATCCACCCACCCAGAAGGTACCAGCTACTCCAGAAACAATTTTGATGACGATATCTGATGCTTTCAATGTCTCTGTTGAAGATTTGAAAGGGAACTCTCGACGCCGAGAAATTAGTTGGTCGAGGCAAATTGGGATGTATTTAATGCGACAGCATACCGATTTGAGCTTGCCCCGAATTGGTGAAGAGTTTGGTGGTAAAGACCATACGACTGTGATGTACAGTTGTGATAAGATTGCTCAGCTACGAGAAAGTGATGCAGCTTTAGATCAAACCCTGCGTCAATTGAGCGATCGCATTAATCTTACCAGCAGAACCAAAAATCAATCTTGACCCTTGACGACAGCCACAACTCCCAGCAAATAGTAGAAGGTAACCCTTAGAGGTTAATCTTTCTTAACAAAACCTTCATTCGGATTTCAGCTTATTAGTCTTGATTTTCAAAGACTCGTCACTTCCTAATTTGAAAAAATCTGAATGAGTATAAATACTGTGTGGAAAAGTGAGTTGATTTTTCCACAGGTTATCCACAGTTGTGAAATTTAAAAACAATGACAGGGAGCAAGTTTTTATAGTTTTTCCACATTTTCCACAGGTCTGAGGATTAAGGAGACGAACAACAGAAATTGTCAGGGAAATTCTAGAGTACAAACAAACAGAGGAGCCTATCAACCCTTGCGAAGGAGATCGAGATAGCAAATAGGAAAACAAGAGAGAAAATCAAGACATTGACCAGAATTCCTCCCAGAATTATTCTGGTAAAGCTCTGGAGAATGAACCTGAGTGACCCATCGATGACCTGAAGTTCCTCAAGTGACAACAGGACAATGGTAATTGTTACACAACCAAGAAGCACGACCTATTCAAATTTCTATGAAACTCGTTTGTACTCAAAGCGACCTCAATACAAATCTCTCTTTCGTCAGCCGTGCGGTTCCCTCTCGACCGACTCATCCGGTGTTGGGGAATGTTTTATTGATGGCGGATAAAGAAACGCAGCTGTGCCGCCTTACAGCGTTCGATCTCAGCCTGGGGATTCAAGCAAGCTTTACAGCTCAAGTGGAGGAAGGTGGAGAAATCGCCATACCCGCTAAACTGCTCAATGACATTGTGTCCCGCCTGCCAGAAGGGGAGATAACCCTAGAGGACACAGCAGGAGAAATCGAAAGCGATAGTGATAATGAGCGCCGAGTTGTTACCTTAACTTCTGCTTCAGGTCGTTACCAAGTGCGAGGAATGAGTGCTGAGGAGTTTCCAGAACTTCCTCAAGTTGAAGTTGGTGTGGCAGTCCATCTATCTGTAGAAACTTTAGTAGAAGGATTGCGAGGTACTTTATTTTCCACCAGTTCTGATGAAACCAAGCAGGTGCTGACAGGAGTTCACCTCACGATGCAGCAAGATAGCTTGGAATTTGCCGCAACAGATGGCCACCGCTTGGCAGTTGTGGAAACAACCAATCAAAATCCTAGTGGTGATGATGAGGAAGCATCGGAGACAGCCAAGGCTGATAGCGTAGCGATATCAGGAGGGTCAGAGATTTCTGGGTTAGAAGTGACCTTACCAGCTAGAGCACTACGGGAGCTAGAGCGGATGCTGGGGATGCGCCAGTCTACCGATACGGTTGCGCTGTATTTTGAGCAAGGCCAGATTATCTTCCAAGGAGGAGAGCAGCGCTTAACCAGCCGCACTTTAGAAGGGCAGTACCCAGCTTACCGTCAATTAATTCCCCATCAATTTCAGCGACAGATAACAATTGATCGGCGTCAATTGCTCAGTGCAGTAGAACGAATTGCCGTATTAGCTGACCAGAAGAATAATATTGTCAAGTTTAGTATTGACAGTGTGAACCAGCAGCTTTCCCTATCTGTAGAAGCTAAAGATGTTGGCAATGGACAGGAGTCTATGCCAGCTCAAGTTACGGGAGAAAGTGTAGATATTGCCTTTAATGTCAAGTATCTAATTGATGGGTTAAAGGCACTTTCTACTTCTGATATTCAGATTCAAATGAATTCTGTTAACAGTCCTGTGATTTTGACCCCATTAGGAGGTCGAAAGATGACTTATTTGGTAATGCCGGTTCAACTGAGAAACTGAGGAGTAGGGGTCAGACCCAATCCGGGTTAATTATCCCCCATTTCTCCAAAGCAGGGGAACTCCGGGAACTCCGGGAGAAAAGGCGGAAACATTTTTAGGGGTTTATGAGGCGGATTTGGTATTAGTCTTAAAAATCTAAACCCCCAGCCTCCTTTCCCTTTCCCCTTTCCCCCTTCCCCTTTCCCCCTTCGCACTAACGATAAGAACAGGTGAGTTGTAGGATTAAAGAAATTTCGGTGTACTGAGAAGTCCCATGACGCTAACGCAGGTTTGGGGTTCTTTACTCATCCTTACGCTTTGTCCTCTGCTGGGTGGTCTCCCCCTGATTAATTGGATAACGTTTATTCTGACGGGGCGTCAACTGTCACGCCTTGGCACGGGGAATGTGTCAGTTTCGGCAGCGTTCTACCACGGAGGTCGCCTGGTTGGTATCCTAGCGGTTCTCTCAGAAGCCGCCAAGGGAATTGCAGCGGTTTTACTGGCACGTTATTTCTTTCCTACAGAACCCGCGTGGGAGCTGATTGCCCTGATCATGCTAGTCATGGGGCGTTACTTGATGGGTAAAGGAGCGGGAACAACCAATGTAGTCTGGGGCATTGTGGTTCATGACCCGACAGCCGCGTTACTGATTTTTGTCATTGGGGGAATTAGCTTTACCATTTTTCGCGATCGCACCAGCGGACGCATCGGTGTTTTAATCCTACTTCCCATCATCCTAGCCCTGTTGCATCCTAGAGATATGGCACGAATGGTTGCTGCTATTGCTCTGGGTTTCTTACTCGGTTGGATTTATCAAAAAATTCCCGATGACTTAGATCTTCCCCCTAAAGAAGGAAAACTTCAATCTCAAGGAATGTTTCGTTTTTTTAGAGGCGATCGCGCCATAATTGCTCTTGACAAAGAACTAGACGCCGACAAAGTGGGTCAAAAAGCCGCAACCCTCTCCCAACTCAAACGTTGGGGTTACTCGGTGCCGATAGGGTGGGTATTGCCTCCCGGTGATGACCCAGAACCTTTAATTCAATACCTTCCCACTTCTGAATCCGAACCCCTAGTCGTGCGTTCTTCCGCGATTGGAGAAGACTCCGATCTCTCATCAGCCGCTGGACAGTATCACAGTATTTTGAACGTTAGCAGCAGGCCTGCTTTGCAGGAAGCTATTACTCAAGTTTTAGCCTCCTATAATAATCCATCTGCCGTCCAATACCGTCGAAGCCGAGAACTGCCCGATCAATCCATGGCAGTCCTTATTCAACAACAAATTCATGGCACATTTTCCGGCGTTGCTTTTAGCCGCGACCCCATCTCCCAACAAGGGGATGCGGTTGTGATTGAAGGGTTACCGGGGAATGCCACGCGTGTCGTCTCCGGTAGGGTAACGCCAGAACAGTATCGAGTTTATCTTCAGGACTCTCTGGAGCGGGGGAGCGGGGGAGCGGGGGAGCTGGGGAGCGGGGGAGCTGGGGAGCTGGAGAATTTACCCCAAATCCGATCGCGAATTGAAGGGAGTGGAGACTTACCTCCTGCTTTAATTGAGCGAGTGGCTATGGTCGCACGGGAGTTGGAATCTCGATACCACGGCATACCCCAGGATATTGAGTGGAGTTATGACGGTGAACAGTTGTGGATACTGCAAGCGCGACCTATTACTACCCTGCAACCCATCTGGACACGCAAGATTGCTGCTGAGGTGATTCCGGGATTGATTCGACCGCTTACTTGGTCAATCAATCGACCTCTCACTTGTGGGGTTTGGGGAGAGATTTTTACGGTGGTTTTAGGAGAACGGTCGCGGGGATTAGATTTCAATGAAACGGCAACGCTGCACTACTCCCGTGCCTACTTCAATGCCACCCTGTTAGGACAGATTTTTCGACGCATGGGCCTGCCGCCGGAAAGTTTGGAGTTTCTTACTAGGGGAGCGAAGTTCTCCAAACCGCCCATGAGTTCTACCCTACAGAACTTGCCGGGGTTACTGCGTTTGCTGGGTCGGGAATGGCAATTAGATAAAGATTTTGAGGCGGATTATCAAGATAGCTTTGCTCCTACCTTGAGTCAGTTCAGGCTTCAACCTGCATCTGAACTGTCCCCAACTCAACTTCTAGAGCGAATCGATTTGATTTTGGAGGTGTTGAAACGAGCGACTTACTACAGCATTCTTGCTCCTCTTAGTGCGTCTTTTAGACAGGCGATGTTGCGAGTAAGGGATGAAGAACTGGATAATAGTCAGACGCCAGAAGTAGCGAGTTTGCGATCGCTAGCTCGATTGGCAGAGGACGCCCGACCTTTGCTAGGGCGATCTTTGAATGTGGAAGACAGTGCGGCCTCCCTATTTGCGGGATTAGCGGAAACCCCGGATGGTCGCAGCGTCTTGGAGCAGTTTAATCAGTTTCTGGAAGAGTATGGCTATCTCAGTGAAGTAGGCACTGATATTGCCGTTCCGACGTGGAAAGAAGACCC
>JBFLZA010000499.1:0-7147 GCA_040756535.1 Cyanobacteriota bacterium | reverse complement strand
AAAACCCCTTTATTTTTGGACAAGCAGGGGGGCTGGGGAGCTGGGGAGCTGGGGAGAAAAATACGCTCATGAAAGAAAGGGGGGCTATCAATGCGGATTTGGTATCATGCCCCTCATTTAGTGCTGTTTGATTGTCCCAATTACCGCGTTCGTTTGAGTCGCACCGAGGCAGAGCCTCCCATCAGGCATTTCTAGCTTTTAGCTAGAAACGAGAGACACAGAGGATTTTAGGATTTTTGGGTAACCATACCCTCTTCGGGTGGAGTTCGCATCAAATGGAGGAAGCCATATTTGTTGTATAGAAAAATTGCTGTAAAAACAAAAACAGTATAGAGACTTTTCTGTCAGCAGAGTGTCACTTGTTGAAGTGTCACCCAGTTGAATCTCCTCTAGAAGATAGTAGGGATATATTTAGGTTGTGTGTGAGGAGAAAATGCAACGAAAAAGCTCTTGGGGTCGAAACTCGGCCAGACTCCCAGGAGCTTTTTCTCATTCAAGCTTAAGCCCAGTCAACGCTTCCCCTTCTTCCCATCCGTTCTACTGCCTTCTCGCTCAAAGAATACCTATGAAAAAGCTGGGGGAACTGGGGGAGAGGAAGGATAGGTAATCTTCTGCGGGAAAGGGAGTAATATTTTTCTATAGGGAAAGTTATTCAACCCCACTCGATATTAGTTGTCATTTCCCAATACTTTGTTCCGTTGCTGCCATTCTGCTATTAGCAGCGCTTTAGCTCCCTCACTATCCAAGGGCTTAGAGAAAAAGTATCCCTGCCCATATTCGCATCGCAACGCAATCAGGGGTAAAACTTGCTCGGATACCTCGATTCCCTCAGCAACAACATCCATGCTCAGGGTTTGAGCAAGTGTGACGATCGCTTGTATAATTTCTGAGTTTTCACCCATTGCCCCAATCCTACTCACGAAAGAGCGGTCAATCTTCAGGGTACTAATGGGAAAGTTGTGTAACCGACTCAAGGACGAATAACCGGTACCGAAGTCATCAATGCACAGGGGAATCTTTCGTTTCGTGAGTTCTAGCAGAATATCTTTGACTAAGTCGGGATTGTCCATCACCACGCTTTCTGTAATTTCCAGCTTCAAACTACCGACTGCCAGTTGGGTTTCTTGAAGAATGCGATCGATTTGTTCGAGTAAATCAGGTTGAGTAAACTGTTTACAAGAAAGGTTGACGTTCATCGTTAAGGGTTGCTCAGCAGGGAACTGTTCCTGCCAAACTTTCAACTGGCGGCAAGCTTCCTGCAATGTCCACCAACCGATAGGAGTAATTAAACCCGTTTCCTCTGCAGTAGGAATAAACTCCGTTGGCGAGACTAAACCCCGTAATGGGTGTTCCCAACGTAACAAGGCTTCAAAACCATTAATTTTATTCGTTAAAAGCGACACAATCGGTTGATAGTGAACCCGAAACTCTTGCCGTTCAATGGCTCGTCGTAAGTCGGTTTCAATTTGCAATCGGTCTACAGCAAACTCATGCATTGCCGCGTCAAACACTTCGTAGTAGGATGCTCCTTTGGAGCGGGCGCGATACATTGCTAAGTCAGCATTACGCAGCAAATCTTCCGGTTGGTCGTCACTGTCGGTATTGAGAGCAATCCCAATACTCAGAGTCATAAATACTTCACTCTCATTGAGGTAAAAGGATGAAGAGAGTGTTTCGTTAATGGATTCAGCAACTTGGACGGCATCATTAACGCCTTGAATTCCCTCCAGAAGGATGGCAAACTCGTCTCCTCCTAGACGCGCAACGGTATCGGTAGAACGCAGACAGGATTGAAGCCGCTGTGCGAAGCTTTGGAGAAGTTGGTCACCGCTGGGGTTACCGAGGCTGTCGTTTACTAACTTGAAACGATTGAGATTGAGAAACAGTACAGCAAATAGGTAAGGCTGACCCCGTAAGTTAATCCGACGGCTTTGTTTGGCCCGTCGAAACGCTTGTCGCAAACGATCCATGAATAACGCCCGATTGGCAAGCCCTGTAAGCTGATCGTAAAATGCATTGTGAATTAATTGTTTCTCTGCCTGTTTGCGATCGCTAATATCAAAGGCGTAGATGCGAAAGCACTGAATTTCTTCTAAGTAGTGCAGTACTTGTTCATAATAGACTTGGTCAATCTTGACCTCTCGCTGGAGAGAACCTCGCTGTTGCAATACTTTAGTCATTGAGGCCACCCCTGCGAGAAAGGGATGATTAGCACCAAGCTCTTGTAAATCAGGTAACACCCGCATGGCTTCAGGATTTAGGTAGCGAACGTTACCCTCTAAATCCGTTTCTACAATAGGATTAGGACTCAACAAAGCAATAGATGCTAACCGAGCCGTTTCTTGCTCTGACCAACGCCGTTCTGTGATGTCCCGCCCCACGGATTGAAACTCAATAATCTGACCTTGTTGAATCTGGGTGGAGGAGGATTGGGAAGAAGAGGACGCGGGGACAGGGGGAAGGGGAGACGTGGGGAATTCTTTTACAACCTCTCTGGAACCATCTTCCTGTCTCCCAGTCAGAAGTATGTTTCGTCCTCGTGCTTCTGAATCAACGATTGTTCGGTCAGTCCACTGCAACCAGCGGATGTCTCCATTGGGCAGGACAAACTGGTATTCTCGTTTAGCAACGGAATTTGTCAGGCTTAAACTAGCGATTTGCTTTTGGGTTTTTTCCCGATACTGTTGGGGAATCATTTGGAACAAACTGCTGCCGAGGAGCTCTTCACGAGTTTTGCCGAAATAACGGCAGTAGGCATCATTGACGAAGGTGATGGTGCCATCGGCAACAAATCGACAAATTAGTTCGGTTTGGTCTTCGACGACAGCGCGATATCGTTCCTCACTATGACGCAGTTCTTGCTCTAATTGTTTGCGATCGCTAATATCTATTCCTACCCCAAAAAAGAAATCCAGTTCACCCTTGTTTCCTGACTCTGCCTGGGAAGGCTTAAAGATTGGCTTGCCACGCCACTCGACCAAGAGTTTTCGACCATCCTTAGTCAGGACGTAGTTTTCCTGAAGGATGGGCTGTTTGGATTGAATCAGCCGCTTAAAGGTTTTGTATAATGCTTTGCGATCGCTTTTCCTAGCAAACGTCGATAAATAATCAGTACCCAACACCTCATCCAGGGTGTAGCCCACCGCATTGAGAAACGCTGGATTCATCATGATTGTTCTGCCCTTAGCGTCAACGGCAACAAAAAAGGCAGAACTGGTTTCAATCAGGGTTTTGCTAAAGTCTCGTTCTTGACGCAGTTGTTCCTCCAACTGCTTGCGCTGCATCACCAACCCCAACTGAGTAGCCACAGCGGAGATAAGTTCAACCAATTGCTGATCTTGTGCACGAGATTGGGCGAGGAAGAAGGTGAGAACAGCAAGTACATGATCGCCCATAAGAATGGGAACGGCAAACCCTGCCCTAAGTTCAGCAACGGGGGTTAGTGGATGAACAACATCAGGGTTGGGTTGAGTCGAAATATCTTCAATCCACTCCGGCCGCCGGGAACTCCATACTCGCCCCGGCAACCCGATATTCGGTGGGAATGTCAGCTTTTCCCTTTCTTGTCTAAACGATTTGAGCGCTGTGTCTTTACCATACCAAGCCAGACTACAGTGCAAAACGCCATTGTCAGCGCAAGGAAGCCACGCCTCTCCATAATCCCAGTGAGTGACTTCACACAAAAGGCGCAGCGCTAGACAAAGGGCTGAGTAAAAATCTGGAGCGTCATTGATCAGGGCATAAAGCGATTGTAATAGACCAAGTTCTTCTAACCAACGGACTCGTCCCTGGATTTCGCTGTCTGGGGATGGGAGATTGCTGACTGTGGAGAGGTGCTCACAAGCAGGTTCTAGAGGCAAGGAGAACAAAGAAGAATTTTGCCGTGCAGATTTCAATATATTTTTTTCCTGTGTTCCTTCTTCCAATTGCCAATTGCCAACTGCTAATTTCCCCTCGTCTATTGGCAGTGCTAGAACTTTTGGCAGTAACAAGACTGCCATGAGCACCACGAACAAAGCCATTACCGCTGTATTGGCCTCAATCCCTTGGGCCAGTTGAGAATTGGGGTGCCAGAATACCCAAACCTTCATTAAATTGGTCGTGCCACTAGCCAAGGTGAATGCTCCAAGCAGCACCAAGATTCCTGTATAAGGTAAATTTTGTCGCTGATACAAAAAGTAAATTAGCAGAATAGAAATGAAGTAATAGAATAGGGCAATCAGTGAATGAGAAGAGATATGGAGCCAAGCCAACCCTGGTACTGATAGATACCAAGGTTCATGGAGTATCAGCAAACTCTGAAAAAATAGAGGTTCCAAGCATTTCAACATAAACACTCCTCGTCACTCACTTCTCCAGCGGTGTTAAAACAGAGATAAACGGTTTTAATAAATTTTCCGATTGGTTACCAACTCTATTGCAAGCTGCTTCACTTCTACAGAAGTTTTAATCAGCGGCTATAGAAGTTTACTCGATAAAACCGATTGCACCTCGATAGAGATGTCAACCCAGATACAGCCCTTCACACCAATAAATGTGTTGCTGGTATCTCGTAATCAATTTCTTGTTTGGCTGGATCTCATTAGCTGGATGCCGGATGGGGTAATCACTAATTCACAAGATTTCACTTGGCACCCGGAATAAAGCTTGCTTTAGCCTAGCTGCACTTTTCCGACTTTGCTCTAGGCATCTGAAAGCTTTCGTATTGTAATAGGCAACGTTTTGATTTATATAGCACCGAATAAAAACGTTTTGCGTTTGCCTTTTTCCTAACACTCGCAGGACTTAAGCATGAATCTGAAACAGAGTTCTAACCATTAATCTTCAAGCTCTACAGGTATTGTGTCGGTAGCTGCACAGCGTAAGTCATGATGCAAGTGTACACGGTTTGCTGGATCTAATGCCACTTCTGTAAAAGAAAAAAACACCCAATTCTAGTAGCGTAAACTACTAAAACACTGAATTCAAGATGACTAAATCAATAGTAACCTATTTTTAAACCAAAATATAAATATATAATTTTCATCAATCAAACTAGACAAATATCAGACACTTAATAGGTTTAAACGGATAAAAATTACCTGATTTTTTATTTTAGATATAACTTTATTCCTGCATATTTCTATAAATCAATAGAGAACTTCAGAATATTGGTAAAGTCCAGTTAACAAGGCAGATGCTAAAGGGATCGAAGATAACTGCTTTTCTCTGTTTATCTAAAAAGATGATTAAGTTTAGATTGCTTGTATCGCTTTATACAAGGCATCAACTATAATTTATGGATTAGATTATAGTAAATAAAACTTTAGATAGAAGTCATAGCGTAATAAAATCGCTAAACTGCTGAATAGCGTTGATTCGCAAAAGCTAGACCCGAAATTTTTAGAGAGAGTAACGGCGGCAACAGAACTTGACGTTTTCTCTCACAGACTGTTATTGATGTTGCGTTTTGGTACTGTCCAGGTTAATTCTCAGGCACAACTTACGATGATTCAAACACTCAATGCTTCTCAACCTTCTGTAGCTGCTGATTCTTCCATTCAGATTCTTTGCTCCTATATCAATGTCACCAGCCGGATTCAAGTTCTACGAATTACAAATGTTCCAAAGTTGCAGTTTGAGAAAGTCATTTTTCCAGGTGAGCGTCTGCTGTTTGAAGCGGTGCCAGAAGCAAAATTAGAGATTCAATTGAGTGAGCTAACCAGCAAGAGTATTCCTTGCAAACATTTGCAAGTGACTGAATAAAGCTAAACCTAATTTGTAATTATAAATTCGTAATGGACTTCGTCCCGCTCCGCTAACGTAATTAAGGATGGGTCAAATTCCCCCGTAGAGACGCCCTGGTAGGGCGTCTCTACAAGTTGCTTATATTTCAGTTGGAGTTTAAATCCCCATTTGAATTACGAATTACGAATTACGCATTGTTAACGGTTGCCGCCTGTGGAGGTTTTTAAGTTTCAGTTGCTGCGTACTCTTGATCAGCGTGTGCAATCGTTGTCGCAGGTGTCCGATGTTGGGAGTTTGACTGCCATAACGCCAGCTAACATAGGCTTGAGAAATTTCATCGATCGCTTGGCTTAAAGCAGGTGGGTGGTGTTGGCGGACTACATTGGCATATTCTAAGGGCGTTTGGGCGGGGTGCTTGGTATAGCCTTGAGTACTTAAAGTTCTCAGCATTTGCTGGTAGAGACTTTCCATGGGAGGTAATTTAGCCAGCCATCGACGATAGCGCCAGGTTCGCCACTGATTCCAACCCAACCATCCCAAGAAAGCAAGAGCGATCGCAAAAATCAAACCAGCAAACAAGCCAACCCAACCACCCGATAAAATTCCCCAGATAAAAGCAATCACACCGCTGAGTCCACCTAGAATCCAACGACCCACACCTCCCAACCAACTCCTCACCGGTGAGGGTAACCAACCCGCTACCCACTGCCAAAATTGGCGGATGACTCCAAAGGTTTGAGACTCCTCAACACTCTGGGGAATCAACTCGTGGCCGGGAATCGGGTCAAACGAAAACCAACCGTAATTGGGAAAATATACCTCCGTCATGGCATAGGCATCGGTATTTTTGACAATGTAATACCCGGTGAAGGGATTGAACTCACCCGTGCCAAACCCAGCCACCAGTCGCGCCGGAATGCCAATGGAACGTAGCATGATGGTCAGCGCTGTAGAGAAGTGGTCTGGGTAACCCCCTTGGTACTTGAACAGAAAGGCTTCCACTAAGTCTTCATTTTCCCCTAGAGCAGGAAAAGCAAAAGGATTTTCTGGAATGCTGTAGCGCTGTTTGAGAGCCTGAGCTAAATACAAGGCTTTCTCATAAGGGGATGTAATGGGTTTGGGGGAGGTGGCGAGAAGTTCTTCAGTACGTTGCCGGACTCGCTCGGCAATTTCGGGAGGAACGTCGAGGTAGTATTTTTTTATGAGTTCAGGATAATTAGTGGATGCCTTTTGCAGCAAAGAGCGATCGCGATACGGCACTTCTGAAATCACCGTGTAGGTGAGTTCTTCAATCAAACTTGAGGGAGCTCGCAAGCTACCTTCAGGGTCTACTTCTATTTCTTGTGCTGGAAAGTACAATTGTTGCGGATAAGTTAAAGCGGGAATGAGATTGGGCAGGGTTGAGACTACGGTATAGGTT
>JBFLZA010000498.1:0-7163 GCA_040756535.1 Cyanobacteriota bacterium | reverse complement strand
CGCCAAGTGCTAGAGTCCCTGATCGTCGAGGTCATGCGGAGCCTGAGCCGTAACTACCAAGTTGAAGAAAGTGGGATTGCAGAACGTGAAATAGGCGACAGGGTGAAAAAAGCTGTTGATGATGCAGGCTTCCAACTCAATCGCTTCGTACTTACACTGTCTTTAGAGCAAGAAGCACGCCAGCGAATTCGGGAGAAAAAAGACATTCAGGATAGGGCTGAACTAGAAAAAACAAGAATCCAAAGCAGTATTGAACTGGAAAAAGAAGCGCAAAAGTTGCAGATGCAACGCCAACAATTTGAGCTTGAGCGGAAGCGATTAGAGAATCAATTCGAGCTGGAGCGAATCAAGCTGAAGATGGAGTTCTATAGTCCATTGCTCAAGGCAGGTAACTGGCAGATGCTCGCACTACAACTTGCACAAAACCCTGAAGATGTTCAAGTCATCGTGCAACAGCTCAATCAGCAGAAGCAAATGGAAAGAGATCATCAGATGAAGATGCTGAAAATGTTACTGGATGCAGATGCATTGGAAGGCTCACAGATTAGTGAAGTTGGAAAACGTGTGCTGCAAGGGTTAATCGCAATGACCGAAGAATCTACACCCACACTAGAAAGTGGTTCGACTCAAAATACAGAAACTCAAAAAAATTTACCAGAAGTAGACAAAATCAAGAATGATACTTCAGACTCTGCATCCTCCGACTTCAACTGGGATGACGATGAATAGTTTATGTAGTCCATGATACAAAAAAACAAAAAATCACCGTGATTGAGTTCCTGCAAGCCATCATTCGACCAATCTGGGAACTGCTGCTACATATACCAATGCCGTGGCGAGTTCTAGCTGTGTCGCTTGTGCTTACGCCCGTATTCTCTTGGCTTTTTTGGCGAGCATTCCCCTGGTTGCTTGCCAAACTTTCGCACTTACTACTCATTGGTGCAGAATTTTTAGTCAAAATTCTACTCTTGCTTGAAAATTTTCTAACACAACAGATACGCAAACGAGGTCGCCAACCGCCGGACTTTATTTACATCTTTGACGACTTACTAAGCGTAATGATGAGGATATTTCATGCAGTAACGCAACAACTAGATAAAGTACTTGAGTATGCGTTAAAGAAACAATGGATTCCTCGTAAACGATGGTTTGTAATACCATTAATCGTCATACTACCGTTCATAGAGCCTATCCGACCCATACTGGGAGAGAGTACGGTTGGTAAATTAGAAACATGGTGGTACTCACTTGAAGGGTGGGCACTAACTCGTAGATGGGCGCTGTCTGCTCTAAGTTTTCCACCGGAACAATTTGTACGGGATTACTACTCAACAATTAATAACCGTCAGGTTCCAGCAGCATGGAATCGTCTGTCCCCTCGATTCCAAAAAAATACAAAATTGATGCAGAATGGTTATAGCGACTATTTGGACTGGTGGGAAAAAAAAGTTGAACAAGTAAATATTAATCAAGTCACTTTGGTAGCAAAAAATAATAATTCTGCTATAGTTGAAATCAAATTACAATATTTTATGAGAGAAACACAAAAACTATCTTCTCCAGAGTCTATACGATTATTTCTAGTTTGGGATTCTCCAAATAGCAGATGGTTGATTGATGAAGGAAAGCGTCTTTCTTGATAGCTCTCCCGGATATCTGGAACCTCATGTCGCCTTTGATACAAATTTAATTGGGTAAGAAGGCTGAGAAACTTGATGTTGCTGGATTATAAACTTGCGTTATCACCCCAAGTATGGGAGAGTCGGGGTTCTTTCTCCTTTTCCACTCTCAGAATAGGCGAGTTCTATGAGAGTTAAAAGCGCTAAGAACTGACCAATTCTCTTTGCTCTTTTGTTCACGAGAGCCTCTTTCAGGAGGCTCGCCTGTAATCAACAACTTAATATGTGCCTAATTGCACCAACACAGTGAAAATCATTACTCCCACAGTTCTAGCCCAGCTTGACTTAACTAGTGGAGTGCTGGTTGGTCTACTGGGGAAATACTGGGAATACTGAATCCATCGAGTTGTCTCGTAGCACCCTAATGATATTACTGCCGTTTAGGTAGTCATTGTAAAAATAGCCTCACTTAGGTCAAAAGTGTTTGTACCCACCCTGCACCTGCTTCAGCTTAAGGAGTGCTGGCTGTTTGCCCTTCCCCTAAAGCGAACTGACCTAAATAACTCGCAGTCCAGATAAGGAGTCTGAAAAGTCACCTCTTGCTCATCCACCCAGGCTTGCTGCACCTCAATACCATGAAGATGCAGTCGGACCTTGTTGTAGGGGAAAGCATAATCTCCCTCTTGTTCCCAGGTTAGTTCTAGAGTGTCATCCTTTCGCACCATCTGAAAATTATCCAGCCGCCATTCTCCATATCCATCCCCCGCATCGCTGTATACACATCCAACACTTGTTCCTTGCATAGGGGGGTAGAGGTGGAGAATCAGTTGCTTGCCTTCTTCCATCGGCAGAATACTTCCTGCTCTCACCAACAGTGGAATCTGTTCTAGTGGAGCCTCCAGATTAATAAGTCTCGCTCCCTCTAGCAGCGCATCATTCCAGAAACTATACCAATGACCTTTTGGTAAGATAACTTGTCGTTCACGCGCCCCTTCCTCGACAATCGGACAAACCAGTAGTGCGTCACCCAACAAGAACGCATCCTCTACACCCCACATGGCAGAGTCATCACCTGATGACCAAAACAGCGGACGAACCGGAGGATAACCTTTCTGAGATGCTTCCCAAGCTAATGTGTAGAAGTAGGGCAGCAGTCGGTAGCGCAGTTGCAAAAATTGCCGAATGATACTCAAGGTAGGTTCCCCATAAGTCCACGGCGTGCGACGTTCAACGTTATTAGAGGTGTGAGTGCGGCAGAACGTGAGAAAAGTGGCCATCTGGAACCAGCGCAGGTAAAGTTCAGCAGGCGGATTTCCCTGAAACCCTCCAATATCAGAACCACTGTAGGGAATTCCCGAAAGTCCTAAACCCACTACCGTTGCCACAGTTTGGCGCAATGCCGCCCAGGTACACTCAATATCGCCCGTCCAAGTCCAGGCATAGCGCTGGAGTCCTGCCCAACCTGCACGCGAGATAATGAAAGGGCGTTGATGCGGTTGATACTGGCACAGACTTTCGTAAGCCGCCTGAACTTGAAGCAACCCATAAACATTATGAGCTTCACGATGCTCGCCACCTCTGCCTTCCATAAAATGCTGTGTCACTTTGGGAAGAGAGCGATCGCCCCAAGCGATAAAAGCAGCAGGCTCGTTCATATCGTGCCAGAATCCAGCCACGCCCAAATCAAGGAGATATTCATAGTGCCGACCCCACCACTTGCGTACCTTCGGATTAGTGAAATCGGGGAAAACACACCAACCGGGCCAAACCGGGCCAACCATCAGCTTCCCGTCAGGTTGCCGGCAAAACGCATCCAGCGTCTGACCTTGTAGAAATAAGTCGCTCTGGGGGCTGTACTTGATTCCAGGATTCATAATCGGGATAAACCGGACTCCTTGCTCTAAGAGTTCTTGCGTAAAACTGCCTAGATCCGGAAAGCGGTTTGGGTCGATGGTAAAGGCTCGGTATCCAGCTTCACAGTCAATATCTAGCTGAATGGCACTCAAGGGCAAATTATGAAACTTAAAACCCTGAGCTTCTTCTCGAATTACCTGTTCGGTACGATACCCCCAGTGAGACTGGTGATAGCCCAACGCCCAACGGGGAGGTAGCGGTGAGCGACCCGTCAACTCTGTATAGCGCTCCAACAGTTGCGCGGGTGAGCCAGCGGTAAAGTAGTAACGCAAGCACCCCCCCTCGAAGTCGGCTACGGCAGTTTCAGCAAATGTAAAATTGGCGTCAAAAGAATTCTCATAGAAAACCAGGTAACTCCCACACAAGTGCAGACCCATATAAATGGGAATACAAATATACATCGGGTCGGAGCCTGGGCCATACATACCAGCCGCGTCATAGTTCCACATCCGGAAGGTTTTAGCTTGCTCGGTAACTTCTCCTTCCTCTGTAACTTGCTTGGCTGCACGCAGATTTAAAGGTGCTGCCCGTTCTCCTAATCCATAGATGTGTTCTTCTTCTCGCAGCCGCGCTTGATGAATCCACCTAGCTCCTTGTCGCTGTGGCGGCATTTCTTCCCGTAGCGTTGCTTGAGCCGAGTTGCAGAATTTCAGGCTACCATCTACACTGACGGTGACTGCTAGCTTGTTGCTCGATACAGTCCAGGCATCCTCTGTCTCTTCCAAAGTCGTCTCTACTTCCTGCCAATCCTGGCGGCTGATGGCATACCCAATAGGAGGGATACCACCTAACCACTCAACTCGGACTAAATCGGCAGCCAAAAAACAAATTTCCAGCTCCGTTTGCTCGAAGTAGAAGTGAGCGCCTCTAGCTGTCGGCTCAGCCTGAAGTAATTTTCCGGGTTTGTCAAAACCTTCTTTGGTCTGGGGAACAGTAAACTGGCGTTCAAGGCGATCGCGCTTCCATGAATAGGGGTATGCCTTGGGAGCGTAGGTCAAGTAGAACAGCGACCCGAAAAAAAATTTTAATCTCAGTGATAGCTTTTTGAAGAAATCCATAATGCCTTGATCAAAGAAACCCAGGAAGTTTCTAATCGCTCTTTAAAAAGTACACCAGCCTAAAAAACTGACTACTTTTTTTGACGAGAAGAAACTTACTTGGGCATGAAGAGTATTATTAGGAGTAACACAAGTATGGCTCTTGTATCTATCCAATAGAGTAACAGCTATTGCTTTTTGTAACGCCTTTCTCAGGTAGGAGTGGTAAGTTAAGGCGAATTGTGATGGTAAGCACAACAGAAGTTTTATAAAAACAAAAAGACGAGTATCATAAAGCCAAAGAAAGACAAACTCGATTCGATAAAGATTGGAAGAGTGATACTACGTTTCATAAAAATACCTCAATAGATAAATTAAAAGGCGTTCGCTCAATAACCCGGAAGCAAACGCCCGATTCAAGAAAGTGTTTGCTCTTATATCTATAAATTAAATGCCAACGAGTGCTTGTTTCCTATACCAAGTGAAAGAAGTTTATGTTAAATCAATTCGTTAAGAGTTATACGGGAACTTTTTTCCCGATAAGCTTGCAACCATTATCACTTTTACGAACCTCAAAAACTCTTAATTTTGTATTCGCTGACACATTCTCTTTTACACTAATATCCATCTCCAAGCAGACAGGAAATGCTTAAAGGTGATGGTAGTTTTTAGTTAATAATCGAAAAAAAACACTAAACGAGGCAGTACCCAGCGTAATCCACTGGGGTTTATTTCTCTATAACGTAAGATATGGAAAAATTGGTGCTTCTGGGGCAAGTAGATTGAAGTGGCGGAAAGCTTTTGCCGCATTGCACTAGTGTGTCCATAGGAAGATGTTATAAAGGTTTCCCTGCGTTTGAATTTGCTCATAGCTATATGTACTTAAGCAATAGCTGGCAGACAAGGAGAACAGATGTCAGGAAATACGTCAAACTCAGAAATGCTTTACCGAACTGCCTTACCGTAGGGTAAGCCAGCACGGGTGCGCTTTGTTAGCCTTCTGGTTTACCAAGATATATCAACATACTCAATAAGCCTCAAACCTTCTACTGTCGTAGTAGAAAGTCAGAAACGTACCGTCATCAACTACTATCCCAAGGATGATATCTAAAGTTTCTAAGAAGTAGGGGCTACCAGATTCATCATCCGTGCTGATAACAGGTTCATCTAATATGCCAATAACAATGGCTGGCTGATTTTTGTGTGGGAGCTTTCTATTCTTTAAATTTTCCTTCCATTTCACAATCTGTCCAACTTCAAAAGATTCTTTTCTCAGAAAATTTTTGCAAGCTGATTGAAGCTGAGCAAGATATTCCTCTCCATAGTTCTTTTCTTCTTCGCTATCAGTATCTTCCTCGCGAAAAGATTTCAGTAATTCAGCGATCGCGTCTTGCTGCTTGCTCATTACACTAAGTCCTATCTTCAACTTCAAAATTAGTTAAACGCTCTATTCGTAGATACTTCCGATTTTATTGCGACTCAAGTTGTCGTTCCAAAGTTTGACATCCAATTCTATTTTGTTTGAAGGAGAATCAAATGTGCTGCGAAAAATTTGCCGATTTGACTTCTCTCTCTTTTGAGATTTTGTCAAGATATTGTGATGCATCAGAATATTAAGGAGCTACAGCATTATCTTACAGCCAGAATTAAAGGGAATCGATGCTGTCCGCACTAAGCGATTTTCATGGAGACGCTACATTTATGCCCGCGAGTAACATGTTCGTTCCCTCCCCACAAAACGATTTAATGTGTCAAATTAAGTTGGCAAGTGGCTCGAAGTGTTCTTGAAAAACGGGTCGCTTCACTTATCCTGTGGTTTCAGATTGCTTTACCTTGTTGGATGTATGCCATACCAGCCAGCGGTGTAGCATCATCATCAACGCGGCCAATGGCAACATCAGAATTGGAATAATTTCCAAACCAACCCAGTCAGCAAGAAAACCAACGCCCGTTGGAATGCTGGCTGCGCCCAAACTGGCGACACTGGTGAGAAAGCCGATCGCGGCTGGTACTAGGGGCGTGGCTACCCGTTGTGGTACGAGCAACATGGTGGTGGGAAAAATGGCAGCCAGTGCAAATCCCAGTACGGGTAGGCTCAACACCTGATCGGGGATTAGCCACCAGGTTAGTAGTCCGACTGTCAGCAATGTCAATGAAAGGTCGATCACGCGGACAGTTCCCAGACGTTTGATGACGTATCCCATGCCCATCCGTCCAATCGTCAATCCCATCCAGTAGGCACTGATACTGTAACCTGCCACCATTTCCGGCGTTTTCCGGCTGATAGTCTGAACACTATACGCCCAGTTGCCGATTGAAACCTCAGTCCCAACATAAACCAGCAACAGCAGACCCGATACCAATACAGCAGGCGTGCGGAGGGTAGTGTAGAGATTTGCCCTAGCATCTCCACCCGATACTGTCACCTGCTGGGTAAGGGGCTGGTAATCAGTCGCGATCGCCCAAACCATTCCCGCAACTAGCAACCCGACAACGCCAGCAAACACCAGATAAACTATACGCCAAGGCAGATGCATCCCCAACAAAGTTGTGGCGATCGCAGGACCGAGTAATGCCCCCGTACCATAGAAAC
>JBFLZA010000497.1:0-7182 GCA_040756535.1 Cyanobacteriota bacterium | reverse complement strand
GAAAGCGAGGAATCACCCACCTCGATCGCTAAATCAGGCGGTGGATATTCATTGAGTTTCACCACCTTAGTTCCTCTGGGAATCACCTGTGCGCGTTCCCCAATGTAATATGACACATCTGGCTGGCACTCCTCTATCCCCTGTTTGCGATAGGTGCAGTTCGTCAACCCCTTCAGAGGAATGCTTTTGCAAATACCATACAGATTGACAGCAAGGCTGATAACCGTGTTATCTGAGGAGTGGTCGTGACCGACTGGAGGCATCTCAATCCGTAATTGTCCCTGGTGATAGTAGCACTTTGCTTTGTCATAGATGGGATTACTCACTAATTGAATGTACTCATCCCAACTCGCTGTGACCCAAGTATCAGTGGGTATAGGTGTTTGTAATTCTTTCATGGCTGACTACCACTTGTGCCAGGATAATCTAATTTTAGCGATCGCTCCCCTCCTCCCCTACAACTGCCCCTCACTCTCACACATAGGCTAAAAACTAGAATATTGCTAGCCCCTTACGGACTTCCTTAATGCCTGAAATTATTACAGCGATCTACGAAAACGGAGTTCTGCGTCCCTTAAGTCCCTTACGTCTGCAAGAACACCAAACCGTGCGGATTCAGGTTTTGCCTGAAGACTCTGTGGCTGAACTAGAACAGATGACCCAATCCCTAGCAACTGCTGGACTGATTACCCCTCCTCCCTGCCGAAGTGATGTTGAACCCGTATCGGAAGACGCATGGCGTGAACTCACAGAAAAACTGAAAGCTATCCCAGGCAAACCCCTCTCTGAAATCCTCATTGAAGAGCGATCCTAATAATCACCCTTAGGTAGAGCGATCGCACTCCTCATCCCCTACGACTGCTCTCACCTTCATCTAACTTATCCCAATACAACGGGGGACTAGGAAAAAATCTCTGTATAAGTTCTTAAAGAAAAAAGAAAGGTCAGCTCAGTGCAGTAGACTATCTATCCATAGCAACAGTCATTTTCGGCAACTCAGCGTGCTAAGTAGACCTACTCCCGAACCCTCTCGACGCCCTCAAGGATTGCCCAACCAGCGTTGGCAAATCGCACCAGCACAGGCAGAACAAGCAACCAAACTTGCCCAAGCAACGGAACTTTCCCCACTGCTGGGACAGGTATTGATTAACCGAGGCATCCAGACACCGGAAGAAGCACAGGTGTTTTTACATCCAGAAACTCAGGCGATGCCTGCACCGATGGATGAATTTCCCGATTTGGCGATTAGCGTGGACATGCTCCAAGAAGCGATCGCCAACGAAGAAAAAATTGCTATCTGTGGAGATTACGATGCGGATGGCATGACTAGCACCGCGTTGTTACTCCGGGCATTACGGTGGTTAGGGGCAAATGTAGATTATGCTATCCCCAGCCGCATGAAAGACGGCTACGGCATCAATACCCGCATTGTCGAAGAGTTTGCCGAAGAAGGCGTTAGGCTGATTCTGACGGTTGATAATGGCATTTCTGCCCATGAAGCGATCGCTAGAGCAGCCGAACTGGGAATAATGGTGATTATTACCGACCATCACGACTTACCCCCCGAACTGCCAGAGGCTGATGCAATTCTCAACCCGAAACAGCTTCCAGAATCTTCACCCTATCACGGCCTTGCTGGTGTTGGCGTCGCGTATATCTTAGCCGTCACCCTTGCCCAAGAAGTAGGTCAGGTTCAGGGTTTGACAAAGCAGTTATTAGAGCTATTTACGTTAGGAACGATCGCAGATTTAGCTCCTTTAACAGGTATCAATCGACGCTGGTTGAAGCGAGGCTTAAAACTGTTGCCTCAGTCTCAGCTAACCGGCATTCAGGCATTAATCCAACTTGCGGGTGTCAGTGAAGACCAAAAAGCCTTGAAACCAGAGGATATTGGCTTTAGACTAGGGCCGAGAATTAATGCGATCGGTCGCTTAGCTGACCCCCAAACTGTAATTGAACTGCTGACGACGACAGATCAAGGCGTAGCACTAGAATGCGCCATGAAGTGCGAGCAAATCAACCAAAAGCGCCAGCAACTATGTGAACAAATCGAAAAGGAAGCGATCGCATATATCGAACAAACTCAGCTCGATTGGCAACAGGATCGCGTCTTAGTTATCGTTCAACCGGAGTGGCATCATGGCGTTATTGGTATCGTTGCCTCCCGTTTGGTAGAACGCTACGGCGTCCCCGTCTTCATCGGCACCTACGAAGAAGACAAAGAACACATTCGCGGTTCAGCACGAGGCATTCCCGAATTCCATGTTTTTGAAGCCTTAGAATTCTGTAAAGATTATTTAGGAAAGTTTGGCGGACATAAAGCTGCTGGCGGCTTTTCCTTACCAGCGGAGAACTTAGAAGCATTTCGCCAATCCCTCAGCCACTTCGCTCATCAGTGCTTGCAACCCGAACACCTCAAGCCATTGATTGCAATTGATGTTCAAACTGACTTCACTCAAATTACCTCCGACCTCTACCACCAAATCGACGCAATTCACCCTTGCGGAATTGGTAACCCCGACCCCATCTTCTGGACACCCAATGTTAAGGTAATTGAGCAAAAAATTGTGGGTAAGGGGCACCTGAAACTTAACCTGACTCAAGATAACCAGGCAGTGAATATCAAAGCCCTTGCTTGGCGTTGGGGCGAATACTCTCCTCTACCGCCGCGAGTGGATATTGCGTACAAATTGCGAGAAAACACCTGGAATGGCAACACATCCATTGAGTTGGAGATCGTTGGCATTCGCTTATCCACCTCCCCCGCCTCTCCAACCAAGAAAGCTGAGTTTTATCACAACGAACGTCGCTACACTTGCAGCTTATCGGATTCTTTAAACGAACTGAGAATTAGAAATGCTGAAGGAAAAGTTTTAGCCGTGCAAAAGGGACAACGCATCGGACTTTTAGGAGTTAAACGGGAAGAAGCAAAAGAGGTTGATGTCACTCAACCTCACTATTATCAGCTAATCAAAGCGGCAACTCGCGCTTTGGAAATCAGTTAAAAATTATGAATTAGAAATTATGAATTATGAAAACATTTCTAATTCCGATTTGGCAGAAGATTGATATCTCTTCCCAGTGTTCTCCACCTAAAAAATTTTAAATGGGGACTTTAACCGAATGCAGAATTCTTTTGCTGAACCTTTGTAGAGTGTGAAGGTTGAAAGTTTGTAGAACGTGAAGGTTGTTCGCCGCCGGCTAGATTCAAAACTACTAACATTCAACTTGTCAACCTTCAAGCTTGTAGAGACGTTCCGCCGGAACGCCTCTACCAACTTACCAACCTCCCCAACCCTGCTTAAAGGTCGCCTTTGAGGGCCGCTAGAGCAAAAATAACTAAGGGGCCAGCAATTACAACCGCCGCTAACATGGTCAGCTGAGCAATTACTTCCCAGTTGATGTTACCCAAAAAGCTAAAATCCATTTGTCCTCCCGAATTGACCCAAGGAAATTGATAGCGGAATTGAAAAATTCTCGCTTAGATTTTACTCGGTAGTTATCCTGTTATTTTAATTAAATTTACAAAAATCTACAAAACGCAATAAAAACGATACAGGAGCTACTGCCCGAAAAACTCGTTAAGCTGGATGGGCATGAACTTTTAGCCCTTGTGTAAGTTAATGGCAACTTGGCGTTGTGTAAAGCAATGTGGTGCCTGCTGTCATCTTGACCCAGCAGACCGTCCCGACTTAGATATATATCTTTCCCCAGAAGAGCTAGAGCAGTATTTGAGTATGGTGGGTGAAGGGGGATGGTGCGTCAATTTTGACCATGACACCCGCGAATGCGGCATTTATCCAAATCGACCTCGTTTTTGCCGTGTGGACGCGGATGTCTTTTACAAAATGTACGGTATACCCACGGAGGAGTTAAATGATTTTGCCATAGACTGCTGTCGTCAGCAGATTGAAGGAACTTATGGCGATCTCAGCCTGGAAATGCTCCGCTTTGACCGAGAAGTCGGCATTTGACGCAGGGGTTAGCGTTCGTTAATTGCTTATTAGAAGCGCCCCACAGGCGCGAAGGGCTAACGTCCCGCTTTGCTGCTAGCACACCTTAGCGTAACGGTAGCGACGTAAGGAGCATCTGCTACGCAAACGCTAACGCGGTAAGTTTGAGATGGCAGAAACACACAGGCGCTTGTAGGGAAGAAGCATGGGGGCGACTCCCTTGAGTTAAAAGACTAAAATTTGGATATCCAAATGCTTCGCTAGGGCCCCAACGAAAAGGGTTTCTAGAGAAATCATCCCGGCCAATGCGAGTAAGCTACTGTACATTTGATTTGCATAGTCACGCGACAGGCAGGATGCTCATCCCACAAGAAATCTGTCATTGATCAACGAACTCGTTAAATGTGCCACAGCTTAGGAGCGATCGCAAGGCAAAGTGTTCCCACTAACCACTGATCAAGGAAAACAAACAGACTTGCTATTTTTCGTAAAGATTTGAGAAGATAATGAAAAGAAAATGAAAAATAGCTCACATCAAATCTAAGAGCCTGTGAAACTCTCATATCAGCCCATCGTTGATCAAGCCCTGAAAGCCCCTCAAACCATGAGCCTGCCAGCCACAAAACCTAGGGAGATTGGTTCTGATCTCAGCCCTTTAACTGAGTTAACAGACAATTCCCGAATCAAAAATCCTCAGCAATCTCAGTCCTTAAAATCCAGCCAACCGGGAATATGGGGAATCTTCAGCTCGACATTCTTAACGATTTTTTTGGCAGAGATGGGAGACAAAACCCAACTCGCAACCCTGCTGATGAGCGCTCAATCTCAATCTCCCTGGGTTGTCTTCGCTGGTGCTGCTACCGCGTTGATTGCCACCAGCTTGCTAGGCGTACTCATAGGACGGTGGTTGGCAACACGCCTTTCTCCTAAAACGCTAGAAACCTCAGCCGGAGCACTTTTACTCTTTATCTCTGTCATGCTGCTATGGGATATCGTGCATTTCTAGTTGGCAAGTGGAACACAATTATGAATTGTGCATTATGAATGATGAAAAAGTCTCAATTCATGCACTGGGTTAGAGACTTCCTCCAAAGTTTGGCTTGCCAGGGATGGGGAATATTCGAGGTAAGTGGAAGTTGAAATCTCCTTCCCAAAATCTGAACTTTAAACCATTCATAATTCATCATTCATAATTCATCATTCATCATTTAATCACCTTCAACCTTCCCACCTTCGACATCATGGACTGGCAACTTCTCGGACTGAGCTTCATAACGGTATTTTTGGCAGAAATTGGAGACAAGAGCCAACTGGCTGCAATCGCATTAGGGGGTAGCATGAAATCTCCCCGTGCTGTGTTTTTTGGCTCGGTGGCTGCACTGCTGTTGGCTAGCTTCTTAGGCGTGATAGCTGGGGAAGGAGTAGCTCAACTGTTTCCGGATCGTATCCTGAAGGCGATCGCAGCGGTTGGCTTTGCGCTGATGGCTTTACGCCTACTGTGGCCCTCAGAGGAAACCAGTGAGGAATAGCGGATGGGAATGTAACAGAGGAAACGGTGACGCTACTCATTGGTTTGCCGTTATTGAAACGGGCAGGCTTTAGCGATTCTCTGTTTAAGATGTGTGGGGAATCATCGGTTGAGATTGTGCTGACAACTATCGCCGTTAAGTCTGACGACTATAACGGGAGATTTAAGGCGAGGTTATCAGGTTCGTCAGACCCTCCGAGAGACTGGGACATAATATGGTCAATGGTGAAACGGTCTGGACTCAGGTATTCAGTGGAGTGACAGTATTCACAGAGGGATCTGGCTCGTTGTCGTACAAGTCTTCGAGTTGCGTTGGACACCATTTACTTTTGGCTGCAAGTTGAGCGTTAATTAAGGTAAAAATACGCTCTAGTTCTGATATTAC
This sequence comes from Cyanobacteriota bacterium, assembly GCA_040756535.1. Lineage (GTDB taxonomy): Bacteria > Cyanobacteriota > Cyanobacteriia > Cyanobacteriales > Coleofasciculaceae > JBFLZA01. Next base: position 1,316 of record JBFLZA010000497.1, on the reverse strand, counting down.
CGCGTATTCAGCTTCTTCTTCAGGGGTGAGTATACCAGCTTTTTTCTTCTCTAAAAGTTCTTCAAAGCGAGATTGTAACTCATCGGTGAACTTGAAGAGGTAAATGTTGCCGAATTCGCTCATTTTAATACCAGAGGGCATTAGGGCTGAGGGCTGAACCATGAGTTGAGGAGTCATTGGGCTACAGTGAGTGCCAATTGCTCTTTATCCTATTTTGTCAGGTGTCCATTGGGCTGCTACCAGAGAAGATGGCACCTCTGACGGGTGGGGTAGGGGTAAGTGCGATCGCTTTGCGCTGTCCCATAGAGGCAATTGCGCCTACCAGATGCCTCAAAGCACAGGAGAGCGTTGGCGCTGTTATCGATAACGGTGATGTCGAAAATCCAGGGGAGACGAGCCACAGGCATCGGCTGGGGGTCATGAGTTCGGAGACGAAGATTGCCTAGAGCAAGTCGGGGACTTGGCGGGAGCTTAGACGTGAGTGGATATATGGTAGGGCATCCCAGGGAGACTTGGAAATGGGATAGATTTAAGTGTTTTTACTTAGGTTTTCATTGAGATTATAAGAATTTCAGTAATTCTACTATAGAAAAATTGAGTAAAATTCGCTTTTATTTTAATAAAATCTCCTATTAAAAGTCCTGTATAAGTATGTTCCAAGAAAGCTCTATGGATAATCGGCATGAGATGAACGAAGAGATTGGCATAGTAAAGTGGTTTGGTGATTCTACAAAGGAAGGTTCTCAAGGGAATTACGGATATATTGAACGAATTGAAAAGCCAGACTCTTCAGATATAAAAGTCCATTGGAAGGGATTGAGTTGCTATCTTGACGAAATCAAGTGGAAGAAGGGGTTGTTAGTCAGATTTCAAATCGGTACATATAGAGAAAAAGAAGAGGCTATAAATGTTGAACCAATTCGAGTAATAGGATATGTTGATTGGTATGGAAATTTTAATCAAAGAATAAATCAAGCTAATGAGTTTGGCTATGTAGTAATAGATATTACCGTTTTAACTGGAAAAAGAGTTGGATATTTTGTTGCGAAAAGTAAAAATGAGCAACTGGAACAAAACACTATTGGTCTTGAAGAAAACATAAAAACATTAAAACCTCATAAAAAAAATGACTATAGTGTACGCATTAATAAAGAGCAATTGTTATGCTCAGAAACTAGCTTGTCAGCCAACACGGCTGTTTGCTTTGGAATTGAAAAAAATCACAGAACCAATAAGTACGAAGCTTTGAGATTATCTTTACTAGAAGATGAGGAAAATCAAGAAACTTTGGAAATTGGCACCCATAGTAGAAATCC
>JBFLZA010000496.1:0-7191 GCA_040756535.1 Cyanobacteriota bacterium | reverse complement strand
ATGGTGGAAAAAGCCAACCGAGAGGCAAAAAGCCGCTTTGGAGCTTTAGCTTACATTGTGGCTGGGATTCAGCAACTCAACGAACACGAACTTTTTGCCACCCAAATCGAGCTTGGAGGGGTTGTCAATGAATTCCAAGCGGGTGCCGTTACAATTGCCAATGCCGCACCCCCCACTTCAGTACTCGCTCAAGGGTTAGGGCAAGTCATATCTAATGATGGTTTTTTGGATGTCACGATCGCAACGTCCAACACCAAGCTTCAAGCGGTTAATGCCATGCTCAACCTATTTGGCTCCGCGTTAATCAAGACAGCACCCAATCGTCCCGATATTATCCATCTACGAACCAAGCGGCTCAAAGTCACAACTGAACCCCCTCAAAAGATTGTGGTTGATGGTGAAATTATCGGCACCACTCCTGTTGAAATTGAGTGTATTCCTGATGGATTAAAGGTTTTTGCAACGCTAGTGATTGAATAAGTTGCCTGCCCAAATACTTCAAAAACCGTAGGGTGGGCACTACTCACTAATGTTTAGATCAAAGTTTTAATCTCGCCCAAACAGTGCCCACCTTACATCGAACAGCTTTGTTAATAAACCTTTTTTGTGACTTTGCAGTCTCGTATCATTTCTGAAATATTACGTTTTATAAAAAGTTACGATTGTTAACCTAAATATTGCAATGCTGTGTTATGGTAATCTTGAATGAGAGTGAATTCGGTTGTAGCGTTTGTTTCTAGTGTTCACAGGTTTTATCCTTTTGCTGTTGACAGGCCTCTCTCCGAAATCTGAATCTCTGCACCCTTGTAATTTTGGAGACGACGTATGTCAATTTATGTAGGCAACCTTTCCTATGAGGTTACCCAAGAAGATCTTAGTGCTGTTTTTGCAGAATATGGTTCTGTAAAACGAGTACAGCTACCTACAGATCGCGAAACAGGCCGCTTACGCGGCTTTGCTTTTGTAGAAATGGGTTCAGAAGCTGAAGAAGCGGCAGCCATTGAAGCTCTTGACGGTGCTGAATGGATGGGTCGTGACATGAAAGTTAATAAGGCTAGACCTCGCGAAGATAGAGGGTCTTTTGGTGGTGGTGGCGGTGGCGGTGGCGGTGGTAACCGGAGAAACAATAACTACTCTTCTCGCCGCTACTAGCCATTTAAGCTAAATTAAATCTAAAGAGGCTCAAGCAGAAAAGCTTGGGTCTTTTTTTATCCTTACAGGATATGTTATCAACTCGCTCTTTGGGTACATCTTGAAGGAAGGGGCGGTTACTTAGTCAGCTATCGTAAATTCCAACAGTGGATTGCCGCTTGTCGCACTCTAATGCGCGGTTGTCGTCAATTGAGCGCTCTCAATATCCTTTGGTCAGCTATCCTGCAAGAAGCCTTTCGCTATACCGAAGAGGCATTTACTCAATTAGAAGTCCTCTGGCAGCAACGATGTAGCGAGTTATCTCGTTACCAATCCACCTAAACAGGACAAACGTAAATTAAGAGCTGATGTATAAGGTGAATATTAAATCCCTGTAGTAAGGTACCCTACAGTAATTTAATGTTTACTTTATAAATGACCTATAACGTTGCAAAATAATTATGAGATTTATCAGCCCTAAAACCGATTTTGCCTTCAAAAAAATCTTCGGCTCCACCGATAGTAAGGATATTCTCATTAGTTTCTTGAACGCTCTCCTTTATGATGGAAATCCCACTATCGAAGATCTAGACATTATCGACCCCTACTCCGCTTCTAGAATTAGAGGTCTTAAAGATACCTATCTAGATGTAAAAGCTAAACTGGCGAGCAGGGAAACTGTAATTATTGAAATGCAAGTGTTGAACGTACCCGCTTTTGATAAGCGAGTTATATATAATGCTGCTAAAACCTACTCAACTCAACTCAAATCTGGAGAAGGCTACTCAAAGTTAAAGCAAGTCATAGCCCTAACCATCACTGATTTTGAAATGTTTGAGGGACGAAACAAGGTAATTTCACATTTTCTCTTTAAAGAAAGGGATGAACTCTTTGACTATCCCAATCGAGAGTTAGAAATAGTCTTCGTCGAACTGCCTAAGTTTCATAAAGAGTTGGACGATTTGGCAACTCTCACTGAAAAATGGATTTATTTTATGAAAAATACCGCCAACTTAGAGACAGTACCAGGAATCATGGCAACAGTACCGGAAATCCAGAAGGCTTTCGGAATTGCCAATGAAGCGAACTTAACTTTTGAAGAATTAGAAGATTTAGAAAAGCGGGAGATGTTTATAGAAGACCAGCGAGGTGCAATTCTTAAAGGGAGAGAGGAAGGAAGACAGGAAGGAATGCTGGAATTAATTATGCGTCTTTTGGAGCGCCGTGTCGGTGAAATTACGCCTGGACTCCAAACTCGCATTCGTCAATTATCTATTGAACAATTAGAGAATCTAGGAGAGGCAGTGTTAGATTTTACAAATGCATCTGATTTGATGATTTGGCTGCAAGACCAAAACATTACGGGCAATTAAAAAGATTTGATATGAACAGTACAAACCACCGAAATCCAGTTGTACTCGTTCACGGCATTATCAGAACCTCTTCCGTTTTCTGTAGGATGGCTCCCTACTTAATAATCCATCCTCGAAGTTTGGAAGCCGTAACCGCAGCTCTTTCGGAATCCCTGAGAACTCATCCAAAAAGGCAAGTTGAAACCACAGATGCACACGGATTTACACAGATGTCAATGATTTAATTTAGATTTTTCGGATAGGCTCTTATCGATCGCCAATTTCAGCCAACTCCCGCCCTCCAAAAATCGCATCCTGATGGCGGTAGAACTTGAACTCCAATAAGTTATAAAACGGGTCTTCCAGGAAGAACGTGCGATGTTCGGTAAGTTGACCGGGAAAGCGCAGTTTTGGCTCCTCGTAGAAGGTTAAATGTTGGGATTGGGCACGTTCTAGTAAGGCTTCCCAGCCTGCTTCTGCGCTGAAAATTAACCCAAAGTGCCGAGGGTAAATACCCTTTTGAGGCGTTAGCGGTTCGTGAGTGAGGTGAGCGACTAGCTGATGACCGTATAAATTTAAAATCACCGCATGACGGGATTCTCGCCCAATTTCACAGCCAAGTCCACCGCCATAGTATTCTTTGGCCTGTGCAATGTCGCTAACCGGAAAGGCGAGATGAAAAAGGACTGGGTTCATGTGCCGATTTGAGATTTTGGATGCAAAGATTTTGGATTGTTGAACCTAAATCTAAGATCACAATAAGACGTTCCCAAGGAATTGGCGATGCTTTCAACTATTTCTTTAAATTCCTGGCTAGTGGCTGTCGGCTTAAACACGGTTTTACTGCCGATCGCTTGGTTTGCCCCTAAAAAGTTACTGACGCCTGCGGGGCTAATACACGCTTGGGTTCTGGGCGTTCTGATTTGGGGGACTCTCGGTTGGCAAGGCTACTTAGTCGTGATGTTCTACTTCTTGGCTGGGTCAAGCGTAACCCGTATTGGTATGGAACAAAAGGAAGCTGCAGGGATTGCTGAAAAGCGATCGGGTGCCAGAGGCCCAGAAAATGTTTGGGGTTCAGCGCTTACTGGTGCCCTTTGTGCCTTAGGAACACTATTTGTTGCCCCTGCATATCGCAGTTTATTGCTTTTGGGTTATGTAGCAAGCTTGGCTACAAAACTTTCAGATACCTGTGGGAGTGAGGTGGGTAAAGCTTACGGTAAGCGGACGTTTCTGATCACGACTTTACAACCCGTGGCACGAGGCACCGAAGGCGCGATTAGCTTGGAGGGAACGCTAGCGGGTGTTGTGGGGTCGATCGCGATCGCATTGGTCGGTTGGGGTGTAGGTCTGATTGACTTGACAGGCGTACTTTTTTGTGTATTCTCCGCTTTCATCGCCACCAACGTAGAAAGTTTAATTGGTGCAACCCTCCAATCTCATATTGACTGGATGACCAATGAGGTGGTGAATGGTATTAATACCCTAATTGGTGCTGTCGTAGCTGTGCTATTGCTTTTAAGTTGGCGCTGGTTCGGATTGGGTTGAAGGTTGGAGGTTGGAAGGTTGAAGGTTGGAAGGTTGAAGGTTGAAGGTTGAAGGTTGTAGACGCACAAGCCTTTTACCGAAAGCTAGGATGGGACATTTTAACCGGCTAACCTTCTAACCTGTAACTTGCTAACCTTCTAACCTGTAACTTGTTAACCTTCTAACATTCAACCGCTTATTCCACCTGTGAGCCAAAAACCATTTGTAGGACAAATGGCTCACCATCGGCGCGGTGATACTTATCGGCCCAAGCGCGAATGACTTCATCGAGTTCTTGCATCGCTTGGTCAACGTTTTCTGGAGGAATATCTAATTCTTCCAAAACTCGCATCACATTCGGCTCGCGGTCTGCCCAATCTCTCATCAATCGGAAGTACCGTGCCGTATCCTCCACCATTGTGTAAGTGCGTTCCTTGCCATCTGCTGGCGAGTAAGAGGCACCGGTTAAGGCATAGTACGGTAACCCCCAAGGACAGTCCATTCGTGTGACTGTTCCAGAGTAGAGGAGGCGACGTTTGATGTGTTCGGCCATCGCTTCACTCAAAGGTTGGCGTCGCTCTGGCGGCCAATCTTCTTGAGAGCGAGCGTGCAGGAATTCAATTAATTCCAAAAATTGTAAGGAATTAATTACCTGAGCATCCGGCAGGTTATCTGGCAGTTTTTCCGTAATGTACCGCTTTTCTTCGGCATTGAGGCTGGTACCAGAAATGCGCGATCGCCCTGGCTGCCAGGGATAGTGTTCTATCCAGACATAGGGAAACTGAATCAGGTACCGAGGTTCCTGAGAACCCAGCATCTTCAACAGCTTGCCTTCCGACAATGCCTGTCGGACTTCCTCAACGATGGCTTTGACCCGCTTTGGCTCAATATGGTGTAAATGCCCGGTCATCCGGGTATTCTCACCCTGCTCCAAATAGGTCATGTATATCGCGCATTTAGCAGCGGTTGCTGCTGCGTCCAGAAAAGCCCCGTGTCGGTGTCCGCTGGTTCTCATCGCGCTGAAAGCCAGGTATAGCATGATCTGATCCATGGCACTGGGGCTAAGGGTCTTGATCAGATCGACTTGGTTAATCATCTTAGGGGCGGCCATATCGCATGGGTAAAAGACATTTGTTCCTTTGTGACTTGTCTCACCATTTCACCGAGCAGTGAGTTCAACCCACGAAAATAAAACATGCGCTTAATCAAAGCACCCTAATGTTATAAAGCTGATTTCCCTCTAATTATAGAAAACTAAAGAGAAAACCGGAATCTCGGAGAAGTTTTCCTCCCCAAGTGGAAAATTCAGGGGTGAACTTCTGCGAGGGAAACTTTATAATAACCGAGGAAACAGGATTTCCTGTAGTTCGTTGAAGCTCCGGCGTTTGCCACCCCGGTCTGGAGCTGGGTTGGGTCCTGTTTGCGTTTGAGCCGCTAAGAGCTGACTAGAAGCAGGAGATTGTAAAGGTGTAGTTATGCCGGAAGCCATCAGCGGGGAATCAAAAGACAGCCAAAGTGTTACAAAACTTAACAACACGAGCGACCTGTGAATGTGCATAGCGAAAGTCCATATCAGAGGTTCTACTCCCTGATACGGACTCCCAGTGCAAACCTCAGGAAAAACTCCTGGTGAAGCTTGCTGACTGAATAATTATATTTTTGATATAATATTTATCCCTCTAAGGGATTTACCCAATGATGTTTGATCGCACAGATGGTGGCTTCAGCCACTGAACTACAATTGATCTCAGGGCTAAAACCACCTAGGCTTTGAGAATCTCATTTGGTAAATTATCGGCTGGCGTGGTAAAATATTCCGCATTTAACTTGCATTGTTTGGACGGGCAATATGTCCCATCTCACAAGCGTTTTAACAATAACGATAGTGCAAACTAGATGGGGAACAGATTACTAACGACTAAGGTGTTGCTGTTTACCGGAAGGGACAAGCGAAGTAGACTGTTTGCGTCGCTCCTCTAAGAGAACCCTAAACAAACACTTCAAGGTCTTGACTTCTGGGTCTAGAGTTGGCATGATTATTTACTTTCTACCACCAGCCAAATGCCAGCTAGATTTCAGCGTCCGCTACCACGATGGGGTAGCTTGTCGTTTTCTTTTTGGATTTCAACGGAGATTAGTTGACCGAAAAGAGAGGTATCAATGTGCATAGCAGATGTCCGTATCAGGTTTCTAGTTCCTGATACGGGGTTCCTACTAAAGCATCAGGAAAAACTCCCGTCGAAACTTAGTGGTCTCTATGCAGATTGATGGTAGGATAGCGAGTTGGATAAACGTCTTACATTACCTCCATTTTTTCTACGACTAGCCACCCTGCTGATTCGTTAAGACCACCCCAGACGGTAAGCTGTTGATTGTCTTGGCAAACCTGGAGTTGCTCATCAACTTCTGGTTGCAAGGTGATCAGCATCCAGATTTGACCAGCCTGAACTACTGGCTCAGTTAGGGTAATCGCATAATCTTGCACAGCGCGACGTTGGAAAAAGCCTGTGAAAGAAATTGAGAGAGGGGAAGAGATTTTTTGAGACAAGGGAGATGGGGAAGATGAAGCAGATGTGATTCTATCTACTTCCCTGACACCTCCCACTCCTCTACTTGCCACTCCTCTCCCTTGTTCCCAATTCCCTGTTATTGGATAATCCTCTGGGTTGTTCAGGTAGTAGCGTTGCCAATACAGCCAGTCGGGATGGTTGCTTGGCAAATTGAACAGAGGAATAATCGCGGCTGGAGCTAGGGGGTCTTGTAATAAAGCCTCTTGTAGCAGCCTTACCTGTAAATCTCTGGGTTGACATCCCCGTTCAACGCACAACGCTGCTGCCATCCCTGCTGCCTGCCCAATGTTCATCACCACAGGTTGCAACCGGGTCGCACCATTGGCAATGTGAGACACAGAGATATTTTTTTCGCAGACTAGAAGACCATCGGTTGATATTGGTACTAAGGCACCGTAGGGAATGGTAAATGGAGTTCCAGTCCAACGCCCTCCCCAGCGGATTGATTTCGGTTTTAAGGGGAAATGAATGCCTGGATAGTGGTGGTCATTGGGGTAGTTTGCGATCGCAATTGATGTTACCGTACTTTCCCCGTGAGTCGCATCCAAAGGTAAAGCCGCTACTCGCCCTCCAGCAATGGGCAAAATATCCAGCTCTCGCACTGTAACTAAGCC
>JBFLZA010000495.1:0-7192 GCA_040756535.1 Cyanobacteriota bacterium | reverse complement strand
CCGTGGCAATTTTCGGGTGCGCTCTGTACGAGGTGATGGACTCAATCCCAGTCCTGAAGAAATTGCTTATCAAAAACGCTGGATGGAGCAGCTAAAACTGACTCCTGAAGAACTTACTCGTCGGCGTTGTGCAGGAGTTGCTAAAGGAGTGGTTGTTGCTTCAGCGCAACGCGAGCAAGAAGCTTTAGATGCTAATTTTAATGATTTTTCTGCTGGAGCGTTTACTTATTTAATGACTCAGTATCTCTGGCAGCAAACCGATAGTGTAGGGAGTGCGATCGCACAAGTCACTCAAAGCATAAAACCCATTTCTAGTCAAGTACCCCTAGCCGATGGCAACTCTAGCCAACCCGTCTATTTTATCAATCAAAACGTCCCACCCACAGATGCCGTGATTACCCAAGTAAAAGGCGATCGCGCAACATTGTGGTTAGGGGGATTAGACAAAGAAAGTTTAGACGCTTTTCAATCCGGTGCGACATTCACCATTGTTAATGATAAGGGGCAAGCATCAGGACAACTAAAGTTGGAATCCCGTCGAGGCTTAATTGGGGAAGCGAAGTTAGTAGAAAAAACAGCGATCGCATTTCTAAAACCAGGAATGTTTCTCCAAGAATCGAGTCGAGTTGTTCCAGCAGGTTTAAAGTTAAATATCGGACTCGATCCATCTCTTGCAGGAGAGACAAATGCGGCTAAACAAGCACTTTCTGCACTCAATCGGATTGAAGCCATACCTGCACAATTAGGAAACACTCCCTATCCCGGAGGAGTACAGTACATCCTCAGTCGAATGACGACAGATGCTCAGCAAATATTACAGGAGAAACAGGCGACTAACATTCCCGATATTAACAGTATCGGTCTATTTACTGAAGGACTGGAATTGGTGCCGAAATCGTTTGGCGAACCAGGGGAAACAGTAACGGCAGCCGTTTCTCGCCTGGAACCAAAAATTAAATCTATCCTGGCTGCTCGCATTATTAAGAAAACTTTGAATGCCAATTCCTCCGAAGTAGATGTTGAAGTGTCGATGAACTTAGTAGAGCAACCGAATCAAATCCTGGCTAGGGCTTCCACAAGGAAAGGTAGAAATAATCGTTTGGAATCGGAACGAGCCTATCCTAATAAATTACCCCTGAACAAACTGTTTCAGTTTCAGGTCATCAACCGCGAGTCTAATGTCCTCCATTTCACCACATTACTGATTGATTCTAGTGGGGGATTAGTGGTGGTATTTCCCCATCAATGGCCTGCTTCAGAGGAATCGATGCAATTAAAACCCAATCAGACGCAACTGATTGGTGACCCACAGAAATTGAAGTTAAAAGCAATAGAAAAAGGTACGGGAGAAGCGCTAATAATTGTCAGCCGATCGCCACTAAAAAAAGCAGTCAAAACATTGGAAGCCTTAGCGGCGGAATTGAATCGTAGTCAAGGGCCAGTGGAACTGAAAGAACCCGTTGAGGTGATGGGAGATTTACTCGATGATTTGAGTCGCGATCGCATGGGTGGACTTGTTGCAGAATCAAGACCCATAAATGCTTCTGAAATAGTGACTTTATCTATCACATTTGAGGTGGGTTAGAACTCATGACTGAACAACGTGCGGATTACGATAACCCGTGGAAAGATGCTATCTCAATTTCACATCGAAGTACAAAGCCAAGTCCAGTCTGTTTTTGCCGAGCGAATGTATGTTTATAATAACCGTATTTTCGATCGCTATCGGCGGAAGGTTGTCAGTTTAGCTGTTTTAGCTGATGACCAACCTTATTGGCGACCGACGCAATACAGCTATGAAATTTGGGGCTGTCAGGTTTTGTTGAAATTCCCAATCGTGAAGCTGTTAGATTATCAACTGCCTACACTAGAGGCAAGTGCTAATCCTTTTGCCGTGATTATTCTGGCTCATCTAACGACTCAACAAACGAGCAAAGACCCCCAAAGCCGGTATCAGGGGAAATTGAGGATTGCTAAGAGTCTCTATCAACGGGGATACAGCAGACAAGATATTCTGGAGTTAATGCGGTTAATCGAGTGGATGATGACGCTGCCAGAAACTTTGGAGCGTGATTTTCAACAAGAATTGATACGTTTCGAGGAGAAAAATCAAATGCCTTATATTCTGAGTTTTGAACGCCGCGCTCTCCGAGCTCGTGATGAAGGAATCCAACTAGGAATCGAGACAGGAATCCTTCAAAAGGGTCGAGAGGCTGTTCTTGAAGTCCTCCGAATTCGATTTGAAGAGGTGCCGAGTTCTTTAGAAGAAGCAATTAATCAAATTGAGGATGATTCGGTTTTGAAAACGCTTCTGAGACAGGCAATTACAATTGGCTCTGTGGAGGAGTTTCAGCAGGAGGTTGCTCAGTTAACCTCAACGGATGAGGAAGAGCAAAAAGGTTGAAGGTTGTGGGTTGAGCGATCGCTTTTTTAGTACATAAAGGGCGATCGCATCGGCATAGCCTTCTGGTAGAGTAGCGCAGAGCTTGTGCATAAGTCCCCAAAGGTGAGAGATATGAGTATCGGGCAATCATCTCCCCTGCGAATGGAGGACTTCACCAGTCATGCGAGTAAAGAGAGTTTTCTGGGTTGCTATGGCGACTCCGCTACTCACCGTCTCACCCCCTCTTGAGCTCACGACTTCTTGGGTGTTGCCAGCAGTGGCTCAAACTGCGGATGCTGGGAAAGTAGAAGCTAATCGCTTGTTCCAAGCCGGTGTTGAGCAATTTTACAAGGGGCAGTTGCAAGAAGCGTTGGCAACATATCAGCAAGTGCTGGCGTTGAGTCGAGAGCAGGGTGATAAAGTTCGTGAAGCAGCAACATTGATTAGAATTGCTGAAACTTATACTTGGTTAGGTCGCTCCACTGAAACCTTAAAAACAGCACAGCAGGCGTTAGCAATTTACCAAGAATTGGGCGATCTCCCAGGTAAGGCAGAAGCTTCATACCATGTCGGTGATGCTTATCTGGATCTTAATGAGCTTGCTCCAGCATTGGAAAACATCCAGCAGTCACTAGCTATCCGTCGCGAGGCGGGAGATCGTCAGGGAGAAGGGCGATCGCTCGGACTTTTGGGAGTAGCTCAGGTTAAGCAAGGACAGGTGGCCCAAGCACTGGAAACATTACAGCAGTCAGTCGCCATTTTGAGAGAGTCGGTTAACACTCCAGCAGGACGGAAAAGGCAGCAATTCTATCAAGGGCTATTCCTAACTTGGCTCGGATATGCTCATTTGCAATCAGATAAACCAGAGCAAGCATCTGAGGTGTTTCAACAGGCTCTTAGGGTTTCTCAAGAGGCTAATAATCCTTCCATTGAAGGACTAGCTCTGTTTTTCACAGGCTTGCTTGACGAGAAACAGAAGCAGCCTGCGGCTGCCATTGAAGCCTATCAGCGATCGCTGGTGCTAGCTAAACAAACGGGCGCTCGCACCACACAAGCCAATATCCTCAATCAAATTGGGTTGGTTTACTACAAGCAGAAGGACTACGAACCAGCGTTAAATTACTACCAACAAGCGTTAGCAATTCATGGAGAGCTTGAGAATTACAAGGCAGAAATTACAACCCTCAACAATATTGCTTCCATTTATGAAAATCAGGAACAGTATGCTCAAGCGCAAGAGTACCACCAGCAGGCGTTAAAGATTGCCAGACAAACCAACAATCGCAAGGCAGAAGCCAAAATCGTCCTATCCATAGGAACAAGCTATCAAGCTCAGGGATATACGCTCCTTAAAGCTAGTTCAGCTCAAGAGGCGTTAGAAGCCTTTCAACAGTCATTAGCGGCTTACCAAGAGGCACTAGCGATCGCTCAAGACATACCCAGTTTTGAACTGCAACCGGGTTTTGAATTTAAAAAAGTGGTGCTATGGGGAATTAGCATCACCTATAGCGGAATTGGTCATTCTCATAATGCACTCTCCCAGTATGCTGAAGCGATCGCAGCGCACCAGCAGGAACTCAGCTTCGCTCAGCAAGCAGGTGATCGGAAGGCTGAGTTTCAGGCTTGGAGAATTATTACCATCACTCACTATTCCCTCGCAGAGGAGCTTGGGGCAGCAGGTAAGTTTCAGCAAGCATTGGAAACATTCCAGCAGGGACTCAAGTATGGGCAACAGGCACTAGCGATCGCTAGACAACAGGGAGCGCTGAAAGAGCAAGCTACAATTCTGAACAACCTTGGCAGTATTTATGGTACCAAAGGAGAGTATGAGCGGCAGTTAGAGTTTTACCAGGAGGCGTTGCAGCTCAATCGCGAGGTTCGTCGTCGCATCCCAACGGAGACACCCGACAATCTGGCGCGACTTTGTAGGACATCTAAATTCTTAGCGGTAAATGGACAGACCTCCGGCTCACCCACTTATTTGGCACAACGAGATGTAGAGAATCAGCGAAATACTTGTCTGGAATCGACACGCCATCTAGAAGCCGTTACGCTCAACAATATCGGACTGGTTTATAGCAACCAGGGAAGCTATCCACAAGCCTTGGAGAACTATCAGCAATCTCTGACAATTGCTAGAGAACTCCAAAACCGCTATATGGAAGCAAGTATTCTCTCCAATATTGGTTCAGTCTACAAGAAGCAGGGAGCTTACCCCAAAGCACTGGAGTCTTCCCAGCAGGTGTTGGAAATTTTCAGAGCTATGAGGGACAAGGCAAGTGTTGGAAACACCCTCAACAATATTGGGACTGTTTACGCCGACCTGGGACAATATCAACAGGCGATTTCCTACTACCAGCAAGCTCTAGACATTGCTAAAAAATTGGGGCAACGCGCACAAGAAGCCAATAGCCTCTCCAATATTGGAAGTAGTCACAGCTATCTGGGAAACTACGACGAAGCGCTGAAGTTTCTCCAACAAGCGTTGAAAATTCGCCAAGAGATTAGGGAACTCGACGGAGAAATGGTTACCCTCAACAACATTGGTTCTGTTCATCACTCGCAGGGACGCTACGCTCAAGCATTGGAAGTCTACGGACAAGCGAGGGCAATTGCCCAGAAGATTGGCGATCGCAATAGTGAAGCCACTTTTCTCGGTAACATTGGCAGTGTTTACAGCGATCGAGGGAACTATCCCCAGGCAATGAGCTATCAGCAGCAGTCGTTGGAAATTCGCTCTAGCATAGGCGCTCGTGCTGGACAGGTAACCTCCCTACTCAACATTGGCTTGATTCACTTCGATCGAGGACGCTATCCCGAAGCATTGAAGTTTAACCAACAAGCCCTGATCCTTACCAAAGAGCTGGGCACCCGTGAGACAGAAGCAACGGCGCTCAACAACATCGGAACAGTTTACTCTCAACAGAGCAACTTTTCCGAGTCGATGAAGTATTTGGAGCAAGCATTGGCAATCAACAGAGAGATTGGCGATCGCAGTAGCGAAGCCACTACCCTCAGAAACATGGCAATAGTTTATGGCAACCAAGGAGAGTATGCTAAGGCACTGGAGGTGCTCCAACAAGCCTTGAGCATTTCTCAGACCATTGGCGACAAGGCTGGGCAGGCAATTTATCTCAACAGCATCGGCTTACTCTACAACCAACTGGGGCAATATCCGCAGGCGTTGGAGTATCGCAAGCAGGCACTCGGCATTGCCAGGGAGATTGGCTCTCGTCCGCAAGAAGTGAACATCGTGCTTTCTATGGGTGTCACCTACAGGCTACAGAAAAACTACGCCCAAGCGGAGGAGCAGTACCGCCAATCATTGACACTTGCCAGGAAAATTGGCTCTCGCGCTAATGAAAGTCGCGCTCTGGGCAATTTCGGCTACGTGTACGAACGTCGGGGCAAGTATGTGCAGGCGTTGGAATCGTTGCAGCAGGCGCTGAACCTGTTTCGGGAAATGGGCGATCGCTACGGGGAAGGCTTTGCCTTGGGTGGATTAGGACTAGCCTATCAAGCTTCAGGACGAGATGCCGAAGCGCTGAAAACCTATCAGCAGGCGATCGCAATTCAGCAGGAAATTGGCGACAAAGCAGGCGTTGGTTCAACTCTCACCTATCTTGGCAAACTTTACAATAGCCTTGGACAGTATGCTGAGGCACAGAAGAGCTTATTCGAGGCGGTGGAAATTTGGGAGACTCTGCGTGGCTCAGACTTAACCGATGAAAATAAAGTCTCCTTGTTTGAAACCCAAGCTGAGACTTACCGCTTACTTCAACAAGCCCTGATTGCCCAAAATAAAACGGATGCTGCCCTAGAAGTTGCCGAACGGGGTCGAGCTAGGTCTTTTGTCGAGTTATTGGCAAAACAATTATCCCCTCAATCCAACGAGCCAATTAAGCACCCTTCCCTCGAACAAATCAAACAAATTGCCCAGCAGCAAAACGCTACCCTGGTTGAATATTCCATTCTTCCAGACCAATCGCTCTACATTTGGGTGATTCAACCGACAGGAAAAATTGACTTTCGCTCTGTTGATTTGAAAACCTGGCTACAAAAACAAAATATCTCTTTGGAAGACCTTGTTACCAATACCCGCGAATCTATCGGGGTATCCCGCAGCATTTTTAGTGTCGAGAAGCCTCCAAGTCCTGTTGAGGAAGAAAACCAAACCAAACGCTTACAGCAACTCCATCAACTATTAATTGAACCCATTGCCAACCTCCTCCCCACTGACTCCAATCAGCGCGTCATCTTCATCCCTCAAGGTGAACTTTTCCTCGTTCCGTTTGCAGCCATTCAAGACGAACAAGGCAAATACCTGATTGAAAAACATACGATTTTGACTTCTCCAGCGATTCAGGTACTACAGCTAACCCGCCAGCAGAGGGAACGGGTAGCGGCGAATAGCCCGCACGGCCCCATACAAGGGCCTTGGGTTTTTGTGGTAGGAAATCCTACGATGCCTAGTGTGCCGCCTAAAATTGGAGAAAAGCCGCAACAGCTAGCTAACTTGCCGGGTGCCAAACGAGAAGCAGAAGCGATCGCATCTCTGTTCAATACCACTCCCCTCACGGGCAACGCCGCCACCGAAACCGCCGTTAAGGCAAAACTCCCCCAAGCCCGAATCATTCATCTGGCTACTCACGGTTTATTTGATGATAACCAGGGATTGCAAAGTGCGATCGCGTTTGCGCCTTCCGAAGGAAGGTTCGCGCTTACTCCTGACGCTTCATCTCCCACCCCCCCGCCTATGGCCCCCCCCCTTGCCAATGGTGTACAAGAGGGGGGTGATGGTCTTCTTAC
>JBFLZA010000494.1:0-7223 GCA_040756535.1 Cyanobacteriota bacterium | reverse complement strand
TTTCGGGGCGTTATGCTGCCGGCCGTGGGCTTGAATGCTACGGGATTGATTGCCTCAAGTTTACTATTCGGTGTTTTGCACATGAGTGGACTTGAACAATGGCCTTATGTGGTTTGGGCGACTGCAGTAGGACTACTGCTGGGATTTAGCGCTCTTGCTACTGGCAATTTGCTAGTCCCGATTGTGGCTCACATTGTCACCAATTGGCTGTCGAGTTATCTGTGGAAATTGGATCATAGGCAAGCAGAGGCTTGATAACAGGATTGTGGTGGGTTAGGCATAGCCATAACCCAGCCTACTCTTGAACCAAGATAACTTCAGCACTTTCATAGCAGTCCTAAATGATTCGTGATAAAAATAAACCACAGATGCACACAGATGCACACAGATAACATCCGAAGTTCTTACGATTCATCTAGGATTGCTATAGAAAACATTAGCTGGATAGAACAGAAGCCTGCGCTGCTGCTAGAGCGATCGCCTGTGGCAAGATGCGATGTTCCTGTATTTGAATGCGGGCGTGGAGTGTTTCTGGCGTATCATCCGAGAAAACAGGGACAGCAGCCTGCATCAAAATTGAACCGCTATCCACTTCTAAACTTACGAAGTGAACGGTACAACCTGTAATTTTTACACCAGCCGTGATCGCTTGTTCTACTGCTCGCACTCCTTTAAAGCTGGGGAGCAAGCTGGGATGAATATTTATCAGTTGGTTAGGAAAAGCATTGATCAGAATTGGCGTAACGATACGCATCCAGCCTGCCATTACCACCAACTCAACTTCATACTGCCGCATCACCTCAACAATATCAGCATCTAAATCTTCACGATGCTTGTAGTTACGATGATTGAGCAGTACAGCAGGAACCCCCCATTTTTCTGCTCTTGTAACTGCCTTGATACCAGGAGTGTTGTAAATCAAAACTTGAATATGGGCGTTAAGTTGCCCGTTTTTTATCGATTGAGCGATTGCCTCAAAGTTACTACCACTCCCTGAAGCCATAATCCCTAACTTTAAGGATTTGCTGTTTCTCATTTGATCGGGAGAAACCTGAGGTGAAATCAAATTCAAAGTAGAATCAACCCCTGCTAAATTGCTAGTCATACAAAATCATTGTTTAAACAGATGGGAACCGGCAGGACAGAGAAATTCTCCCGTACCTTTTCGATGAGTTGGCATCGCTGGGGGAGTAGATGAAGGTTCATCCGTTTCACAAATTCCTGTAACGGTTAAGTCTTCCCCATTTTGTTTGACGGCAACCACAGCACCGGTATAGCTTTTCAGTTCAGGACGCTTAGCTTGAGCGGTTATCATTACACGCTCTCGTTGATTGCCTTGGGGTAAAAGCTGATAGCGATAATTCTCGCTTTCTGGATTAATTCCAAGACCCAAATCTTCAATGGTGGTGGCAAATTTACTATATTCCAGATAATAAGCTTGTTGGGCGCGGTTCATCGCACCAATGTTGATTCTGCCTTCAGCTTCTCGCGATTCGTTGGCTTGTCTTTTGAAGTCAGCCGTAACGCGCTCATTTTGCGTTCCCATGTCAGAAAGATCTACAACATCCGAAGGCAATGTTGTTTCTTCAGACACTTTCTGGAATAAATCGGCATTCATAAACTCGCTTGGTCTAGGTTGACCAGGGTTTGTATCAGCCAATTGCAGACGCAGTTGATTGTCGTCAGTAAATTCAAAAATTGTCAATACAGTTTGCTTTTCCTCTGGCAAGATTACATCCAGATGCATGGGTTGAGGAGTCGGATTAATTTGGTATCGGAAGGGTACCGCCATAGATTCACCTGAATCTATGGGCAACAGCATGAAAAATTTGCCGTCTGGGGTGAAAATCACAGTCAGTGTCTGACCAGTTCGTGGATCTTTGACTTGCCATCGCCCCTGCAATCGAGTTTGCACTGGATTGGCTGTAGGGGGGTTTTGAGCTTGAGCGACTGAAGGTGTAGGAGCGGGTTTGGCACTGACAGGTGTACTGAAGGTACTTAATAGCCCTACTAAGACGCCAAATGCAATGAATTGACCAGAGACTCGGAAACGTGACGATACATAGCACAGGTTGGGGAGAATCGAACTCATAACAGCAGACCTCTTACAAAAATTCACATAACGCCGATAAAAAAAACCAAAACTTGCTAGAAACACCAGGTAGACACAGATAGATTTTCTTCATCTGCGTGCAATGCCTGTGCATCTGTGGTTCATTTATGCCCACTCAAGTATCTTGGCAAAAAGTCTACTCAAATTGCGATCGCCAAATTCAAACACATCCATAACAGTATGCTCATCATTTTCTCAGCCCACTGAACTTATAACCGACGAATCCCACTCATTAAACCCCGACAGACTCCGGTGAGAAAATCTAGATCGAGAGTTTCTATTGTGTCACTCGCTTGATGATAGTGGGGATTCCGCATAAAAGAGGTATCCGTCACCATCATCGCTCGATACCCTCGATCCCAAAACGGAGAATGATCGCTGAGTCGTGTTTGGCGAACAATCAACCCTCGATTGGGCACTGGTAACCACTCGCTAGGCGTTCCCCCTTGGCGGATGCTGCGAGTGAGATCAATTAAATCGGGAATCGTGGACAAGTTGCCAATCAGAGCAATATAGTTGCCGCGATTTGGATAGAAATATTGCAGTCCGGCAGGGTAGCGTTGCGAACCAGGGGTAGCGTTGCAATAACCCAGCATTTCTAGAGAAAGCATCAAACGTAGAGGTTGCCCCTGTTGCCGTAAATCCTCCGCATACTGCTGACTTCCCAATAAGCCATACTCTTCCATATCGAACGCCACGAATCGGACTGGGTATTTTGGCGGTTCGGCGGCAAACGCTTTTGCCAATTCCAATAACACAGCAACGCCAGTGGCATTGTCATCCGCCCCTGGTGTTCCGGGGACGGCGTCATAGTGGGCACCAATTAAAATCGGTGGTAATTGCCTCTTACCTCCTTGAGCAAGAGAAGGTAGGTTAAGAATAAGATTGTGATGGGTTTTGCCTCGTACCTGGAATTCATGAGTTTCGACAGTTCCCCACTGCCCCAGTTGCTGGCGGATGTATTGCTGGACAAAGAAATGTCCAGCTGAGGCGATATAGGGATCGCGATCGCGCACAAGCTGGGTTAGATGTATGTACAGACGTTCTTTTAAGTCCAAGGTGTTAGTAAAAATGGACTGAACGTTATTAATAATAGACTCAGTTTGAACAAACTTCAGCCCTTAGCCAGGAAAAAAAATTTCTAACAGTTGCAACAGCAACTCAGTATCACTATTTGCCCTAATCCTGTGATATCTCATTCGGTACGGACGATTGCCGCAACGGCAAGATAATAGTAAAAGTCGTTCCCCTGCCGACTTCACTATTTACAACAATCTCACCTCCATGCAAGTCTACGCATTCCTTAACAATCGATAATCCGAGTCCCACTCCAGGGGTTATACCAATATTGCTTCCCCGAAAGAAAGGAGCGAATATCTGAGCTTTTTCAAAAGGTGGAATACCTATTCCTTGGTCAGAAAAATTAAAAATTAATTGGCTAGCTTCGCCCACTAATTCTACCCGGATTTGAGTATTTTTAGGAGAGTATTTAATAGCATTAGAAAGCAAGTTCTTGAAAATTTCTCGTAACAGCTTCTCATCTAGAAGCACATTATTGTAAATTCCTTGATACTCCCAGCTAATAGAATGTTGGTTCCCCTCTTTTTGACGAAACTCAGTAATCAATTCACTCATGAATTGGTTGATATCCAAGGGAACTGGATTAAACTCTATATTTCCAGCTCCAGCTTGGTTAATAAACACCATATCGTTAACTAACTTGGTCAAATATTGAACCGAAGTTTGAATGCGCTGAAAATGATTCTTTTTTTTCTCTGATGTTAATCGAGAATCATACTGTTCGAGTAGCTCTGTAGAAGTCAAAATTGTAGTGAGTGGAGTGCGGTATTCATGAGATACCGTTGCAACAATACGGGATTTCAATTCATTGAGTTCTCGTTCTTTTTCAAGAGCTTCCCGCAACTCACTTTCTAAACGCTTGCGTTGCGCGATTTCTGCCTTGAGTTGCTCATTTGCCAACTTTAACTGAGCAATACTGTTTTCAACTTTTACTTCAAGTTCCTCATTAGTCTTTTCCAAGAGTGCTTCCGCTTGCCGTTGCTCGGTAACATCATAAAAGACTAAGACAGCTCCGAGAATATTACCAACATCGTTTTTAATAGGAGCGGCACTATCACTGATGGGAATTTCTCCTCCATCTTTGGTAATAAGAAGGGTATGATTGGCTAATCCTACCGTTATACCTTTGGTAAGAGCTAACTTTACGGGATTTTCAACAGTCTCTCGTGTTGTTTCGCTAATAGTATGGAAAAATTGGCTCAAATCGTGCCCTAAGACTTCTTCCTGTTTCCATCGAGTGATGGTTTCGGCAACAGGATTCATAAACGTAACTAACCCTTGATCATCCGTTGCAATTACAGCATCACCGATACTTTTTAGCGTCGTTGACAGCAACTGTTCTCTTTCCCGAAGCTGCCGCTCTATTTGATACTTGTAGAGAGCCATTTCAATGGTTGAACCTAAATCTCTTGCCTCAAAAGGCTTGAGAATATAACCGTAGGGTTCTGTAAATTTGGCACGATTGAGGGTTTCCTCATCGGTGTAAGCCGTTAGATACACTACTGGAATTTGAAATTGGTGGCGAATTCGTTTTGCTGCTTCTATACCATCGATTTTTCCTTTTAGCTTGATATCCATCAACACTAAATCAGGCTTTTGGCTTCCGATGGCTTTAATCGCATCTTCTCCTGATGATGTAACGGCTACTACTGTGTATCCAAGTTCTTCCAATCGACCTTGAATATTAAAGGCAACAATTCTTTCGTCTTCTACAATTAAAATTCTAGCTTTCACGATTCCGAAAAAAGTTTAAAGAATAATTTTAAAACCATGGCTATAAATGTTATATCTAAGTTTCTATTTATTTCCAAATTTCCTGCTTGCTAATCGCTCAAACAAGGTTTCATTACGGACATGTAACTCTAATCTGCCATAAAAATTGGAAAGCACTGGCTTTGCTCATCTGGACTTGCCTTCTTTGTCTTTGATAACCATTCGGTTGGGATGGGTAGCGAAGAGAGTTTGGAGAGACTCCGTTTGGTTTGGGAGTGCTTCCTGATTCACTGGCGAGTAATGATGTTTTCTGAGAGTTCAACAATGCCCTCTGTTTCCTTAAGTGAATGCTGAATGGAAGAGGGATGCGATCGCACCCACCCAACCGCTCCATCCGATTGTATAATTTTATGCTCTACTTGGTCTTCATGCTTCACGGGTTCGGCACAGACCGCGACAACGGACGTGGAGTGCTTAGGGCGTGACGATAAAACGATTATCCTGTGGGACTGGAAAACGGGTAAAATCTTGCATACGCTTTCAGGTCACTTTGGCTCAGTCGTAGCAGTTACCTTTAGTTCTAATGGGGAAGTGCTTGTCAGTGGCAGTTGGGACAAGATGATTAAAGGGGCGTATACGTATAAAAGCAAATCCATCGTTTGTAGGGCGTCAGGCTTCCGTAAGAGTTCAGTCTCTGGACAATATTTGAAGATGCCGTGCCCAAAGAAAGAAATTACGAAGTTCCGGTATGTTTACGTTTCATAACATAGTTCTGTTTATTCCCGCCTACCTGACTTGAAAATAGACGCTCCGGGCGCTCCGGACGCGGAGAAATTAATTTTCATGCGTCCTGGTGTACGCAGTTCATGATGGCTACTTAGCTAGGATGAACTTATCTTCTACTAGAGAAATCCAACTGTTCATGCGGTAAGCTTAACTGAATGCTTTGCTAGCCCACATCAATCTTTTTTGGGTTGCATCCTCCCCTCCCATTGAGCTTATTTGTCAATGCCATTTTACTAAACGTAACGCTCTCGGATACAAAGATGCCCAAAAACATAGATGAACTTCCTGAAGGTGGAAGAGGAATTAAACTCATCTGGCAGTTGGCTGATGAATTCAGTTATACTCAAACGCCCAATCATCAAAACTGCCTATTAATTGTGAAGAGTTATGAATCCAAAACTCTTACTCAGTCACCCAATCTTCCTAAAGAAAATTTTTTCAAACCATTGATTAATTTTTCTCATTCCTTCAACTTTCTCAATGGTAAACAGGGACAATCAATACCTAACTCTAACATTCCCCTGCACAACATTCATCTTACGGTCAATACTGATCTTCAGGCTGTAAGTCAGGTTCTGGATTGGTATGAGCAGTTAAACGATCTACCCATTCCTCCAGATGTTGTGAGACAGGGGCAACTTGCTCTGATTGAAGGATTTACCAACGCAGTTCGCCATGCTCATAAAGGTATGCCATTGGAAACTCCAATTAAACTTGAAATTAGGGTGTTTGAGAAGCGCTTAGAAATGAGAGTTTGGGATTACGGTAAGCCTTTCGATTTGCACTCAAAATTGAGGGGACTTCTGACAGAAAAGAGTTAACAGTGAACAGTGAGCAGTGAAGGACTCATCCGGAGGGTTTTGCGTCCCTCACTCGCTTACTTCGTTCACTGAAAACTGAATCAAAAAATTCTGAACTCCTGAACTTCTTTGTTCATAATTCAATGGTTTGTAGTCCCCGCACTAAGCGATCAATCCCCTGTACCGCTGTTTCTTTTTGTAAGGCACCGTAAGCCACCCGTAGATAACAGCCGTCCTTCATTCCAAATGTTGTACCGGGCATCACCGCTACTTGATGTTCTTGAATAAGCCGCTTGACTAATTCAAAAGCATTAAGCTGAGTATTGACCCTCACAAAGAAATAAAATGCACCATCAGCCGGGGCAATGGTACATAACCCATCTAAGCGTTTCAAGGAATCGAGTGCTAACTTTCGTACTGTAGCGATCGCACTAATCTTCTCCTGGCAATAGCCTACTCCCGCCTGCAATGCTCCCAATGCCGCATACTGGGAAATGACTGGGGGGCAAATCAGAATCGTATCTTGAATTTTCATAACTGCGCTTAGCAGGTGTTCTGGAATCACCATATACCCAATACGCCAACTGGCAAACCCATAAGCTTTGGAGAGGCTATAAAGTGAGATGGTGTGTTCACTACTACCCAAAAATGCTCCGGGGGAAATGTGCTTTACTCCGTTGTAGGTAAAGTATTCATACGCTTCATCGCTGATGTGATAAATTCCGCGATCG
>JBFLZA010000493.1:0-7253 GCA_040756535.1 Cyanobacteriota bacterium | reverse complement strand
TGGGTTGCCTAAGGGCGGTTCCAAGCGCAAATTAGGGTCATAATTGCTCAAGTTTTCGGTATTGAGCAGTAAGTGCATCCACGTCGTACTCGCAGTTACAGGCAATCCCTTTGTCTTCGCCTCTTCAATGAGTTCAACACTACGACGAGTGGAGATACGCATGAGGTGTACAGGGGTGCCGATGGCGGTAACAAGTTCCAAGATAGCAGCTAGGGCGGTAGATTCTGCGATCGCAGGATTTCCCGGTAAGCCGAAGCGAATGGACTGCACACCTTCTCGCACCACCCCGTTACCCGCCAATTTTTGGTCGCAAGGCATGAGGGCTAATGGTTTACCTAGAGGTTGCAGGTATTCCAGCATTCGTCGCAGAAGCCCCAAATTCGACAGGGGACGCCCATCGGTTAAACCGACGACGCCTGCTGCTGCAAATTCAGCGAGTTCCGTCATTTGCTGCCCTTCAAGTTCTTGAGTAAGGGCACCCCAAAAATGAATCTGAGGTAGAGTCGTAGGGTTGCGGAAAGCTGCCTCTCGACGCACCTGTTCGCGCAATCGGGCTAAACCGGAAGGGTTATCGACGGGGGGGGCGGTATCCGGCAAAATGGTTAAGCGAGTAAAGCCACCTGCTGTTGCCGCATCTAACAGTGATGACCAAGTTTCCCGTTCCTCAAATCCCGGTTCTCCAGAGTGGCTGTAAAGGTCTACCAATCCTGGTGCTAAAATCAGTCCCTGACAATCTCGCACTGAAGTATCGGCAGGCATTTCAGAAATATTGTCGGCAACTGCCTTAATCAAGCCGTCTGCAATCAGCACATCAGCCAGTTGGTCAGTTCCCGAAACTGGGTCTAATACTCGGACTTGTTGAAGTAGTTCGCTATTCATAGGGGTTAGAGTTTACCATATCCTTAGACCTAACCTAAAATGATCGCATTTAAGCTAGTTGAGTGTTATGCGATCGCGACTCTCTGATCAGGCAGATTGCACCCTCATTCACTACAAGTGCGATCGCTTAGACTAACTTCGGGCTTCCTCTTGCTACACCTTTTGCTAGCGGCATCAGCGAAGTGGTGCCAGAAAGCAATAATGATCGCAGCTCCTTATCTTGATTGTTGCTGGTAGTGCAACAGCAGGAAACACAATTTAAGGACAGGGACAGCCCAATTTGCTGCCTCTGGGTTAATAAATCCTGCAAAAGCAATTACAGCAAACTCAATAATTTTGCGTAGTGCTTTATTTTTCTTTGCTTTAACTGAAGAATTTGACCGCACCTTGGCTAAACCGAAAACCACAGGGTATTGAATAGCGATTTGCAGCGTCAGTTGATTATTCATGGCTACCTTTGTTGTTGAATGCTTCCAATTCAACGAATAATCGGTAACTTTGATAGGGTGTGAGAGCGCTGTAGTACGAGTACTTATAAGTACTGTTCGCCCTGCTGACTGATACCTGAAGCTTTGTTAGATTACGAATACCTGAAACAGTGGCAAGGTCATGAGTCGAGAGCAAAGACGTGGAGGCTTGTTAGCGAGTAGCGAAGGAGTCAAAAAACTCAAAGAAGCTAAACGTACCAAAAAGTACACCATTCAAAGAATTGCAGACGAGGCTCATGTAACCCTCGATCAGGTCAAAAGGCTATTTAATCCCCAATGGGGAAATGGTCAGTATAAGATTGGCGAGGAAGCAGTTGAGGCGATCACTAGAGTTCTAGACTTACATCCAACCGATATTGTTGATGCTAATGAGTGGAGTCCCCCTGTCGAATGTAATCAACAGGATGCCGTCTGTCGCTTTCTCAAAGAAATAGAAAACAACTTCAAGTACGACAAGTTACTTCACATCCCAGAGCAACCGATTATTCTGAAAGACCAATACATTCCCATCCAGGTAACGCTGGAGAGGAAATACACTCATGCAGTTGAAACCACCTGGGGCTATACGGAGTCAGAAGCGGAACTCAAGCGAGCTTATGCTCTCAAGGGGTTGGAGGAATCCCAGCCAAGTCAGGTGGACTGGAAAGAGGCAAAGAAACAGCATCAGCGAATCATGGTGCTTGCCGATCCGGGGATGGGAAAATCTACGCTGTTGAGGAGGGAAGCTTGCTTAACTGCCCAAGAAGAACGGCAGAGTTTGAAAAATAACACTAAAAAACTCGAAGAGGTGGTTTTTCCGCTGTTTCTGCCGCTATCTGATTTAGCCGAAACACCGGAAGAAATCATTGATGCTATTCCGGTGCTGATCCAACGCTATTCAGAAACAGCAACCCAAGTGATGGAACTGTTGCGGGAGAAGTTAAAAATTGGTAAGTGTCTCCTGCTGTTGGATGCGCTTGATGAAGTACCCAAAGAACATTGGAAGTGTTTGGTTGAGAAGCTGAACCGATTTGCCCAACGACAATCTCCCTGCCGCATCATCTGCACCTCGCGCATTGTTGGATATGGTGGGGCATTTGTGGCAGGGGTGAAAGAGGTGGAAATTGTCCCCTTCAGTCAGAAGCAGACGGAGAAGTATATTGAAAAATGGTTTGACAATGCAGAGGGATACCTGAATAATGATGCCGTTTCCGCTGCATCCTTAATTCAAGAATTGCGGAATAAACCCCAGATTCGCGGATTAGCGCAGAATCCTTTGCTGTTGTCGTTGATTTGCAGCCTGTATCAAGAAAAAGGATTAACGCTACCAGCCCGACGCTGCCAGGTGTATGAGCAAGCAGTACGCTATATGCTGGGCAAGTGGAGCAAGAATCGCAATCCAGAATTAAATGATGCGTGGATAGATGCCAAAACCGAGTTACTTGAGGAACTTGCCTATCAATTTAGTTGTGATGGCAAAGAGATTTTTACCCTCCGCGAACTCCGCAAAAAGATTGATGAATACTTACGAAGTGGAAGCGCTTCAACCGATTTTGACAATCTGAATGCCTCTCGCCTGATTTCCGAACTGTCTGAGGAGGATGGCATCCTGCAAAAATTGGCAAGGGAAGGTGACAGGTATCTATTCCTACACCGGACATTTCAGGAATATTTGACGGCTTCTTATTTGAACCGAGCCAGCGATAGTATCGCTTTAGCCAGAGAACATTTTTGGGAATACGACTGGCATGAAACCTTGAGTTTACTGGCGGGATTGATGGAAAATCCAGTCCCCTTGCTTCAAGCGATCGCTGCCCAAAAGGATGATATCTTCTCGACGCTGTTATTGTTAGCAGGTCGATGTGTTGCTGAATGTGAAGAGATTTCTGCTCCCTTGATTACACAGATAATCAACAGAATCTACAGATTGTGGCACTGTTACCCATTCTTCAGTTTCATCAATTCAACTGTAGTAGTACTCGCTCAAGCGAATTCTCAGATGTTAGAGAGAGTGCAAAAAGCACTCGAAGACGAAGACAGCAGGGTCAGATGGAAAGCGGCATTGGCTTTAGGTCGGATTGGCAGCAAGCGAACGGTGCAGAAGTTAATCAAAGCGCTCAATGACGAGGACAGCAGAGTTAGATGGCAGGCGGCAGTGGCTTTAGGTCGGATTAACAGTACACGAGCAATCAAGGCGTTAATCGGTGCGCTCAATGACGAGGACGGGGGTGTCAGAATTAGGGCAGCCGAGGCTTTGGGTCGGATTGACAGCACACGAGCAGTAAAGGTGTTAGTTCCAGCGCTCAACCACGAGAACAGCCTAGTCAGAATGAATGTGGCAGAGGTTTTGGGTCGGATTGGCAGACTCGAAGCGATGGAGGCGTTAGTTGCTGCGCTCAAAGACAAGGATAGCTTTGTCAGGAGTGATGTGGCAGAGGCTTTGGGTCGGATTGGTAGCAAGCGAGCAGTGAAGAAGTTAATTGCTGCGCTCAAGGACGAGGATAGCCTAGTCAGAATGAATGTGGCAGAGGCTTTGGACCGGATTGGCAGTCCCGAAGCGGTGGAGTCTTTAATCGCTGCACTTAAGGACGAGGACAGCAGAGTCAGATGGCAGGCGGCAGCGGCTTTGCGTGAAATTGGCACTCCCGAAGCAGTGGAGGCGTTATACCAAGCTTTTAATCACGAGGACAGATACGTCAGAGAGCAGGTAGCACTGGCTTGCGGTCAGATTGGCAGCAGGCGAGCAGTGGAGGTGTTAATCGCAGCGTCCAAGGACGAGGACTGCTTAGTCAGATGCCAAGTGGTAGAGGCTTTGGGTAAAATTGGCAGTCCGCAAGTGGAGGATACGTTAGTCAACGCGCTCGACGACAATGACAGCAGCATCAGGAGGCAGGCGGTATTGGCTTTGGGTCGGATGGGCAACCCGCAAGCGTTGGAGGTTTTAGTTGCAGCGCTTCGCGAGAACAGCTTCATCAGGCTTAAGGCAGCAGTGGTTTTGAGTCGAATAGGCAACTCGCAAGCAGAGGGAGTGTTAATCGCAGCGCTCAACGATGAAGAAAGCATAGTCAGAAGGGATGCGGCAGAAGTTTTGAGTCAGATTGGCACTTTAGAAGTTTTGGAAAAGCTTATCCAACTTCCTGAAATAGACATCCATCGCCCTGACATCTTTTCCTTAGCAAGGACGCTGGCGATTCGCGCTTCATTAAGCAAGGAAAATCTGGCTTTCATTCCTGTCTATCCTGAGTTAGTTGCTCATAAGCAATAATGGCAACTGCAAGCGTCTCAAAAGGGGAAAGCGATCGCCTAATGGGATACTTTGCGATCGCACATCTGTCAGGTGAACTTCAACTGACGCGATCGCATTCAAGTTCAGCGAGAAATATCTTGCTGTAACCCTGGTAGATAGTCCGTCACGACAGCTTCTGCTAGTGCTAAATCTTCCTCCGCAAATTCCGCTTTCAGTGCAGCGGCTTCTCGATCCGAGATAGCATCCCATTGTTGAGCTAAGGTTTGTTGACGAAGAGACACAGCAAAGTTGAGGACTTGTTGCTGCTGTTCTGGTAATAACTGTGCAAGAATCTGCAACATTTGCGTTTGAATTGCCTCTGCCGATGTTGTTGTCATTGCTATGCAGATAGGATAGACATTTGTCAAGCTTTAAGAAAATTGTAACAACTACGATCACGTCATCCCTCGAATTACTCTTCATCCCCCACAGGACAACACGCGATAAGACAACAGACTTGGGAGAAGCGATCTGCCCTAACAAGATGGTTTGCGATCGAAGATAGATACTTAAAAACTTTATTCACTAGCCGACGCGATCGCACTCTTTCCCTTCTCCGAGTTGACATAGCCCAGAAAAGCTTGTACTTGGGGGCTTGGAGGTTGCTTGTACACGTAAAAAAGTGTACGTTCATAGGGGTAATTGGCTGCTTCTGGAGTCAAGCCATCGACTGCAACGGTTCGTACTGTCCGCTGATTGGCAACTTGAGCATAGGTGGCATAACCAATGCCATCGGTTCCCAATGCTTGCAGTAGAGGGGTAGTCGCATCCCGTTCTAGGGTGGTGATGTTCGGTGTTGTGCCAAAATTTCCTCCCTTGAGCACCAGTTCTTTAAACGCCTGATGAGTACCGCTGATTGGCGGTCGGTTGATGACCCGGATTGTTCCCGGTTGTCCTCCTACTTCTGACCAATTGGTAATCTGCCCTTGAAAAATCTTCTCTACTTGCGCTCTAGTTAAGCCTTTGCGGAACGGGTTTTTGTCTCCCACAACAATTGCGATCGCATCCTGAGTTACAGGTACAGCAACCAATCCTTGAGTTCGTTCCTGAAAGGTGAGAGGGCGAGAGATAGCTGCAATATCCACATTCCCTGCTATCAGGTCTTGAATCCCCCGGTCTGACCCTCCCGCTTGCGTGTTAACCGTTGTACCAGGAAATTGCTGCTCAAAAGTTGTTTTCAGTGCTTGATTGATTTGCACCATACTGGTAGCGCCATCAATCCTCACTATTGTCCCACTAGGTACAGTTGTAGGAGGCGCAAAGGTTTGAGGGGATTGAGATTGATTTGAAGTTTGGGGTTGGGTTGAGTTATTGGTATTGTTGTCCTGAGATACACCCCCCAAATTGATTCCAGAACTCCGAGTAAACCACCAAAAACCACCTGCCAATAAAGCAGCAGTAATTAACAGGGCTAAGACTAAAACGGTTGTTTCGTTTTTTTGAGACATAGCGCTATCAGGTTAAATAAAATTCAAAGTTATTTTTCAAACTCTCCCTTAGCGGATTCTGACAAATCCAGCTTTTTCGATTAACTGTTGAGCCTCAGCAGTTAGTAACCAATTTGCATAAGCTTCTCCAGCCTGCTGTTCAATATCATTATTCAGTTTGATAATGACAAATAATTTTCGGGTAAGGGGATATTGCCCACTCTGAAAAGCACTGGCATTGAGCTGGTTGCGCTGATTCGGGCATTGTTCAGGAGGGACAAAAGGTAATTTGTAAGGGGGAATAAGTTGGTTAGATTTGTTAATTAATGGCAAGGGTTTAACACTACACTGACCCACTACTTCCGGAGCAGATGCGTAGTAGATACCGCCGGGAGTATTCGCTACTTTTTGCAGCGCTTCAGTTGTAGAGTAGACCCTTTCGACATTGTTGCCAAATTCCGCTTTTTCCAAAACGTTATCTACAAAAAATTCCACTGTACCTCCATCTTCCGTGCGACGAGAGTAGGGTGTAATTTTGAGGTTGGAACCGCCAACTTGATTCCAGTTAGTAATTTGACCTGTGTAAATTTTATTAAGTTGGTCTACTGTTATCCCTGGAACATCGAGTTGGGGATTGACGGCAACGGCAATTCCATCAATTGCCACTGGAATTTCTTTGAGGGTAAATCCCTTTTGTTGGGCTTGTTGTTGTTCTTCAGCTTTAATCGAGCGAGACGATTGAGAAAAATCCAATTGATTTTCTATCACCATCTGAATGCCAGTGCCAGAACCAGGAGCTCTCGTGGGATGTTCGGTGTAGCGCAGCCGAAATTGAGGACAGATACTTTGAAGGACTGGATCTACATCTCTCCGGATCGGTGCCCAAGTTGTGCTGCCCCCGTAGTTAAATAATCCTGTTGGTACCTTCAACCCTTTAGCCAGGTTTTGACAACTAGATTGTTGAATTTGGTTCCCTGAATTTAACCTTAAATTCAACGGGTCTGGAAACAGACGGTTATACAACCATAAGACACCGCTTAATATTGCCAGTGTCCCCAAAATAGTTAGAGCTAAAAGCGTAATTTCTTTAAAGGGTTTGCGTAAGGACATGAAGAGTTGGTAATCCCATACCCCAATTATGCGCTGTCTAGAGGCTTAGTAGATCGACCCAAATCATTGGGGTACGGCTTGATA
>JBFLZA010000492.1:0-7267 GCA_040756535.1 Cyanobacteriota bacterium | reverse complement strand
TTATTTCTGGGCAGAAAAAGGGCTCTTTGGTGCCCAATACGTTGAAGAAAATCATTTTCTGTTTCCCAGTTTGCGGATACTCGACTCTGCTCCTGTAGAAAAGACTGCAGTTGTGGTTCATAGCCGCTAGAACATCACCGGTAAAACTCGATAACAGGCGCTTTTATTTAGCCCTACTCAAGCACACAGTTTGAGTAGGGTTAATCTTTGGTGTGGGAGCAGTAATGGGTCAGATGGCGAAGGTTAGAAGGTTGAAGGTTAGAGGGTTGAAGGTTAGAGGGTTGAAGGTTAGAGGGTTGACCCGCATGACCCATGACCACTCCCTCCAACCACGATGCCACCGAACTGGAATTACTCCTGAGATTTGAGTTTTAGAGCCTGTTGTAGCTCTTGGAGTTCATCGCGATGGGCTGTAACAGTAATTAGACTTTGGGGAATAGTATCTTGAGCCGGTAAGGCTTCAACTTTTAGGAAAACCTGCTCAATGCGCCCTGCTTTTTTCCAGTAAAAAACTCCAGCGACAGGTGCCAAGAGTACTAGACCCATAAAAACGCCAGTGAGCGTTGGGTACAGTATCGAGAGAACCAGCGATAAACAAAGAATGCCACAGGCAGCTAGCAACGTTAAGAAGATGGCGAGAAACCAACTGGGTCGAACAAAGCCTTGGAAGGTGACTTGATTGGTCGCAGCATCGACGGCTGCCACCTGGTAGGCTCTCTGGTCAAAATATTGCTGCAACCGAGTGAGCAGCGATTCTTCGGGTTCAGTGGAAATCAACTGCACTTGTTGTGTTCGGTCTTTAACAGAAGCGCGGATGAAGAAAAATAAACCGATTGCCAACAAAAACGTTAGCAGGAGTGTAGAAGAAAGAATGGTAGTATTCACTGATTCGTAACTAAGACATGTAACATTGGCTCCTACTTTACATTTTGCTGGGTATTGTCTGTTAGGGGTTGCCCTATTGTGCAAAGAAAGTGATCGTGTTGAGCATCACGAAGAGCGTGAAGGTTTGCAGCGCCTAGCAGTGTTCTCTCACTAGCCCCTAATTGCTAGAGTTTGAGAGCGAGGAAGCTCAAGGGAGAGATTCAACCTAAGTGGAGCACCCTAAATTTGGCACAGTGGTATTTTTTAGCAATGGAGCGTTGGGAAGAACCCAATCTTCTATCCCTAGCTCTCAATGGTGCCGACGCTGCTTTTTCACTTTTTCTCTTCCTCGCCTGCTGCCCCCGATTTAACTTCTTGTTCAACAGACGCGCCCTTAGCCGTTACATGGCTTTGCTCTCCTCTGTCATATAATGCCGCCAAAAATTGGCGAGTTCGGTGGCCTGATCTCGCCACTCGGGTCGGATTTGGTACATCCTACGGGGGCGTCCTCGTCCTTCTACTTTCTTCCAGTACCCTGAAATTGCCCCTGAATCTTCTAGAAATTTTAGTGCGCTGTAGAGGACAGTATCAGACAGTCGATAGGTAGGGTAATCTTGTTCCAATTGCTGAATTAGTTGTGTTCCATAGGATTCTCCTTGCAACAAGACAGACAGAACGTAACATACCGCTAATTCTTTGTTGAGATAGTTGGGAGGAGGGTCTCGAAAAAACTGATAGATATCCTCAAATTTCATCTGCATAGCTCGCTGAATATCCCAGCCATCCGGCTTTGAATGGGAGAGTTTTCTTGAAAAATAAAAATGGCTTCGATACCCCTGAAAACTCGTACATGCTTGTGCATGTCTGCCAAAAACGAGCAACTTCATTCGCTTAGAATGCCCTCACACTTTATAGCAAAGTCTGGAGGAGGCTGTAAGAGACTCGTTTAGACACTAACTGTTAGATGCTACCCAACGGAATAATCACCATCGATTTTAGCGAAGTCGCTAAAAGCCTCTGCCAAAAGCACCCAAGCTATTCCCCTGCGTGGATTGGTGCGGGTTGATATTCCCTTGCCATCCTTGCTTCAAATTGACATGAGGCTGTTCGCATTATTCTTTTCTACTGAGTAATCGAGGTATATTCCGTATACTTTTATTTTGCATTCCTTTACCCAGTCAAACCTGAGCAGGGATAAGTCGTAAAGATCTTAGCGACTTTTTTTACATTAGCAGTAGAGATTCCCCTCAAGTAAGCCCATAGAGTAAACCAAAGCGGGCTATCTCTACTCCAAGGCAACAAACCTCTGTCGCCAGAGTCCCACAAAAATGCTAAGTAATGTAAATGTTGCAGAAGGGGTTCAGAATACAGGAGTTGCTCCGAGTGTACAATCCCTTTGAGATCGGGATTCGACCTTAACTCAAAGGAAGCAACTCGTAGGGGATAGGGTTTCAAACCCTTGCTCCTGTCGTCTCCAGAACTTCAGTTCTCTTTGAAGTTGAGAAAAATTCTGAACTTGGAGAACTCCTGAACTCCTGAACTCCTAAACTTTTTGTTGAACAATCCAACATCCTCGCATCCAGAAAGCTAAAACTGCTGTAGTTACACACTCACTTCGGGTTCTGCTTGCCAAACTTCCTTGATGATTTTGCCACTTTGATCGAATTGCACCTGGTAAGACATGGATAGGACAACAAGTAGTCCCCGATTGGACTTGGCAGTAATTTGAATTTCCGCTTCAATACTGCGATCGCGCCGCTTTTGTTTGAGTACCTGAATGTTCTGCACTTGATACTGCTGGAAAAACTCCTGCCAAGCTTCGTAGATGGACGAACCCTGGTAAACCCTATCTACATCAGAAACCCCATAAGAGCGCTCTAAAACAGCATTATCGCTGTACCTACTGGCTAAAAGCTCTAGATTCGCTGTTGCGATCGCCTCCCAGTGCCTTTGTGCTGCCCATAACGGATTAGCCACGACACTGCTTTTGTACACTGACAATGTCCAGACCAACGCAATAGCGCAGGCTAAGTAGGATAGATGTTGCCTGAGAGTCGGTTGTAAACGCTCCATCGTTCTTTTCCCCTTCGATTGTGCTGTCTCGAAAATAGGAAGCGGCATGAGGCGTTAATGTTGCTGCTTTGAGGGCAGCAATCTTTTAAAAGACGAGTCGCTTGAGTTGAACGTTCTCGGCAATTTACCTTGTTTAGAGAAAATTACCAATCAGTTCGATTGGATAGCGATCGCATAGACACACCAATTCAAGCGAGCTCTAGGAGCCGCTATTTAGATTTGCTGCAAGGCAATTCGCGCTAAGAAGTCTGTCTAAACGCTTGAGTCGCAGAACGAGTGTGGGCAGAATGCCTGACAATCTAGATAACCCTGGTATGTTCAAGCGGCGAAAACACATCAAGCAACAGAACTGCGATACGCTTGCGCTATACCCTACCCTTTGGAGTATGGGTTTATCACGAGTTCAGTACTTTGATTTGATTAGACCGCTCAAGCTGTCATACAGCCGTATGACGCGTATTACCTTCTGTGAATCTTATTTCAGATAGTTAAAATCAGCAACAAAGTCAAGCAAATGTTATCAATTCTTAACTGAAATAGAAGTAAATACTTTCAATATTTCTCTAAGAATCTGAAGATTCGCCTAATGGGGAGTAATTCACCGTCCATTCAGCCAGCTTTCAAGACAAAATGAAGTTATACCCACCTGTAGCCTTTTTGATGAGGTTCTCCCCTTAGTCATGGGTAAGAGGTCATGAGTAGGGTTTATCCTCATTACCTCATTCCCTCAGTGTTAAAGGCTGCGGCGTGGGATTCAAGGTTGCTACTCCCATACTTCCAGCCCCAATGCGAGAAAAACCTGACATGTCTTCACTCCCTCCAGCCGCTCAGCGAGTTATCTTCACGCTTCGCACTATCGGCAGGGTTTCTTTATGGCTCCAAGGCGTGCTAGGCGTCATCTCAATCCTAATTTTGGTCTTTGCGACCTTTAGCAGTAATATTGGTCGCCAAGCCCCTCCAGGAGGTAATCAAGGTACGGGATTTGGTGTCTTTTTTGCGATTTGTGGATTGGTAGCACTGGGGGTAGGCGTTTATTTTGCGTTTCGTTACACTCGCATTGCTCAACAGCTACTAGAGAGTGGGCGACCCACCAAAGCGGAAACCCTGCAAATCATTAGGCTGGGACTGATTAGTAACATGGTGGGAATGTTGGTAACCATTTTGGGCGCGTTCGCCACCATCGGCAGCCTCCTAGCGAAGTCTGTGTCTCAATTCGGAGGGGCTTTGACAACGATTGACCCCAGCCGATTTGTACAGCCAGCGGATTTGTTTGTGGTGCAGGCAAACACAAATACCATTGCTGCCCATTTCGTCGGAATTGCCGCTTCCCTGTGGTTGTTCAATCGCGTGAGCAAGTAAAAAAATTAGGAATTATGAATTATGAATGATGAATTGCCGGGACTTGCAGACTAAACGATGGCAGGTGTAGGTAAGTTAAGTTGATCGCGCAGAGGTTACTGTCCTGTTGGGGCGATCGCAATCCTCTTGTATCCTGTAGATTGGCACTATATCGCGAAAGTGAAGTGTTCCTGATGGAGCGCGGCACAAAGCGAAGAGTATTTTATGCGATCGCGCCTGGTAGTAGAGTAAACCCGTGCTTGACCTAAAGCAAATTCGAGAAAATCCCCAAAACGTCCAAGAGCTAATGGATCGACGTGGTGTCGATCAGTATGACCTCCAGCCAATTTTAGAGTTGAATCAGCGTCAGCGGGAACTGGAAACCTCGCGCAGCCAGTTGCAAGCCCGCAGTAATGAAATTGGTAAACTTATCGGTCAGAAAATTAGAGAAGGTATCCCTCCCGACGCGCCAGAAATTCAGGCAATGCGGGAAGAAGGCAACGAAGTCAAAGCCAAGCTAAGCGACATAGAACCCCAAGAAAAACACTTAAAAGCTGAGATAGATGCCCTCTTGCTCTCTATCCCAAACTTGCCTAGCGAATCCACACCCATTGGTAAGAGTGAGGAGGAGAATGTTGAAGTGCGGCGCTGGGGTGATGAATACCTTCCCCCCCAAGATGCCAAGATACTCCCCCATTGGGAAATTGGTGAAAAGCTAGGTATTCTCAATTTTGAGCGAGCGGTTAAAGTAGCTCAGAGTCGCTTTGTGAGTTTGGTGGGCGCTGGTGCGGCCTTGGAACGAGCACTGATTAGCTTCATGCTCGACCAACAAATCGCGGCCGGATACCTAGAAGTCATGCCGCCAATCTTGATCAATACCCAGTCTCTGACAGCTACCGGTCAGCTTCCCAAGTTTGCAGACGAAAGCTTCAGGTGTGAAAGTGACGATTTATGGCTTTCTCCCACGGCTGAAGTCCCGTTAACCAATCTCTACCGGGATGAAGTTCTCGAAGCATCCCAGCTACCCATCTATCACTGTGCCTATACTCCTTGCTTTCGTCGTGAAGCGGGTAGCTACGGCAAAGATACGAGAGGGCTAATTCGACTGCACCAGTTTAATAAGGTGGAGTTGGTAAAGCTGGTTCATCCGAGTACCTCTTTTGAAGAACTAGAAAAATTAGTTCAGAATGCAGCAGCAATTTTAGAAGCGTTAAAGCTGCCCTACCGGGTTTTGGCATTGTGTACGGGGGATTTAGGCTTCTCCTCTGCCAAAACTTACGACTTAGAAGTTTGGTTACCTTCTTCGGGTAAGTACCGAGAAATTTCCAGTTGCTCGAACTGCACGGACTTCCAAGCACGTCGCGGCAATATTCGCTTTAAAGAGGCGGGGAAAAAAGGCACTCAATTTGTCCATACCCTGAATGGTTCGGGTTTGGCAGTAGGGCGAACGATGTCTGCAATTTTGGAAAATTATCAGCAACCGGACGGAACGGTGAAGATTCCGGAAGTACTGCAACCCTATTTGGGAAGAGAAGTGCTGTAATACTTGGGAAACACCCAGGTATGGGGAATCACACCGTACAATGAGAAGAAGTAAGCAATTGTTACAGTGAAGACTTGATATGTCAATTTTGGCGGCGATCGCAGTTTTGGCGGTTTTGATTGTAGTTCATGAGCTCGGTCATTTTTTGGCCGCTCGTCTTCAAGGAATCTACGCCAATCGTTTTTCTCTGGGTTTTGGCCCAATTCTTTGGAAGTATCAGGGGCCGGAAACTGAGTATGCCATCCGTGCCATTCCTCTAGGGGGTTTCGTGGGTTTCCCCGATGATGACCCAGATAGCGAGATTCCTCCTAATGACCCCAATTTACTGCGTAATCGACCCATTTTAGACCGTGCGATCGTGATCAGCGCAGGTGTGATTGCCAACTTAGTGTTTGCTTACTTCCTTCTCGTGGTTCAAATGGGAACGGTTGGTATCCCCGACTTCAAGTACTATCCGGGTGTTCAAGTGCCTCTCATTGCCGCTGAAAGTAGTGTAGTGGCACAAAAAGCCGGTATTAAACCAGGGGATGTAATTCTAGGTGTCAATGGCAAAGAATTGGGAGCTAGCCAAGAAGCCATCACCTCCCTGATGAAACAAATTCAGCAATCTCCTAAGCAATCCTTAGACCTGAGGATTCAACGCAACCAGGAAACGCTCTCACTTAGGGTAACGCCGGAACTGGGACAAGATGGCAAAGGAAAAATTGGTGTGCAGCTAGCTCCTAACCGCGAGGTGATACGCAAGCGTGCTGGCAATCTTGGGCAAGCTTTCACCATCGCAGCTGAAGAATATCAGAGAGTTGCCTTATTAACGATTCAAGGGTTTGGAAAATTAATTAGTAACTTTGGCGAAACGGCAGAGCAAGTATCTGGCCCAGTTGCGATTGTTGCCATTGGGGCTAATATTGCTCGTTCCAATATTGCCGATTTGTTTCAGTTTGCCGCTTTAATTAGCATCAACCTGGCGATTATTAATATCTTGCCTTTACCAGCGCTAGATGGTGGTCAGTTGGCGTTTTTGCTGATTGAGGGAGTTCGCGGCAAGCCCCTGCCGACTGAAGTGCAGCAGAATATTATGCAAACTGGATTAGTACTGTTACTCGGTTTGGGTATTTTCTTGATTATTCGGGATACGGCTAATTTAGTTCCTTCGGGTTGGGTACAAAATTTATTCCAGTAGTTTTGAGTTAGCGGTTAGAGGTTACTAACCACGATTACTAGAAAAACTTCGATTTTTCAGATAGGCTCCAGCGCGTCAGTGTTGGAGCCTAGTTTTTATTTATGACTAGACCTCTTGGAAAAATACAAAGCACCCCACCCCAACCCTCCCCTTGATTTCAGGGAGGGAGTTATACGGAGTTGCATTCAAAGAGATAACTTTCTCTCCCCCAGCCCCCCCAGCTTCCCCAGCTCCCCCAGCTCTTGCTATCTACTACGTTTGAACGCAAC
>JBFLZA010000491.1:0-7282 GCA_040756535.1 Cyanobacteriota bacterium | reverse complement strand
CGACAGCGATAAGAGCCGCTTGGAACAGCTTTTTATAAAAGCGATCGCTCCATTAGCTGAAGAACTGGGAGTCATTGTTGTCGATGGCGGCACCGATGCTGGCGTCATGCGCTTTATCGGTCGGGCCCGTAGTGCAATTGGGGCTACGTTTCCGTTAATTGGCGTGGCGGCGATCGGTACAGTAGTACTTCCTGATCAGCCGTCCTCTAATCCAGATGCCGCTCCCTTAGAACCGCATCATACTCACTTTCTCCTAGTTCCTGGCTCAAATTGGGGTGATGAATCCTCTTGGTTATCCCAGACGGCTACTGTGTTGTCGGCAGATTTGCCCTCTGTCACACTTGTGGTCAACGGGGGTGAAATTACCCTCCAAGATGTACGGTACAGTGTGCAAGCTGATCGACCCGCGATCGCTTTAGATGGGACGGGACGAACTGCGGATAAACTTGCTGCCGCTCTACGTGGGGAAGCAACAGATTTGAGGGCAAAGCAGCTAGCAGATTCAGGAAAGATGCAGGCAATTGACCTAACCCAGCATCCCGAGCAGCTAGTAGAGGTCATTAGGGGGATTTTGTCTAAATTACTGCTTTTTTAAGGAATACCGAACAGAGAGCGCGAACTTTGTGTGGGTATAGATTGAGCTTGACAAATAAAAATTGGGTAGCCTACTAACACCAGGGAACATACTATCTATGGCAAAAAAGAAGACCTATCAGGACTATCTCAAACAAGAGATGGTTACTTTGATCGACATGATCGAGCTATCTGAGTTGCACAAGCGGTTCATGAAAAGCCGTTGGCTCGATCAAGTTTTATGGCTGGAAAGTCGAGCGACAAAATCTCGTAGCCGACACTTCTCCCTGCGACTGATCACCATTATTGGAGGTGTTATTGTTCCTGCCTTAGTGAGCGTGAACAGTGCGAATGTTAAAAACTTCCAATTAAGAGACTTTTTTGGGTGGACAGCTTTTGGTTTAAGTCAGGCTGTTGCGATCAGCGCGGCGGTAGAAGAACTCTTCCATTATGGTGAGAACTATCGTCGCTATCGCAACTCGGCAGAGGCGATGAAGATTGAAGGCTGGCAATTTTTCCAGCTCAGCGGCCCTTATAAAGAAGCCAAAACTCATGAAGAAGCCTATGCGGTTTTTGCGGCTAGTGTAGAAAACATCATCCAGAAAGATGTGGAAGGGTATATCAGTCAAGCCGCGCAGGCGGATGCCGAAATCAAAGCAGCTAACAATGCAGTATTTACTCAAAACTTGGCGCTAGCTAATGTTCACTTAAGAGAG
Organism: Cyanobacteriota bacterium; assembly: GCA_040756535.1. Taxonomy (GTDB): domain Bacteria; phylum Cyanobacteriota; class Cyanobacteriia; order Cyanobacteriales; family Coleofasciculaceae; genus JBFLZA01. The sequence goes on along the minus strand of JBFLZA010000491.1, from coordinate 5,993 downwards.
CAATTGCAACAACGACCTCCCACTCCTCCTGTTACTGAGAAGCAGCCTGATTCAATTCCTCAAGGCAATGAACTCTCTGAGCGCGAACCTCAATATGACGAGGGTGACGGTAAGGATAAGCTTTTAACTCATCCCACGACTGAAGTAAGTGGGATTTCCGGTTAGGAGCACCCCACTGGCACAAAAAGCGCCCTTTATAGATGAAAGAAACATACAAGCGCTTGTAGGGGAGAAGCATTTGGGCGACTCGCTTAGTTAAAAGGTCAAGAGTTTGGTATCCAAATGCTTCGCCCGACTGTCAAAGCACTAACCCCGAAGCCTTGAACAGCAATTTATGGGGCGAGTTTTTCGGGTTGCTGCACAGCTTCTAGCCCTATCTCTATCGCTCGCTCTTTTTGTGGATCTGCTCCTTGAGCATATTCTAAGGAGAAAGGAACTGTAATATCCGGTGTAACCCCTTCGCCTTCTAATCGCTTTTCTCCATTAACATATACGTCAGCAACAGCTATGTACAGCAAGCTGCCATCCGGCATGAGGAAAGGACTACCCGCAACCACAGCCCCCGCCGTTTTAGAACCAACTACAGGCCCGATGTCGTACTGCTTAAAGCCAAAGGCTAAAAGTTCCTTGGCACTCCGGCTTCCTTCATTCACCAGCATGACTACTGGCTTTTTCCAGGCGGAGTTATACGTATATCGCTTGCCATTTCGGGGAATATTGGTCACGCTCAAATTCTGCGCCGTGTAGATGTTGAGAGCAGTTAGAGGTGCACCTCCCCATCCGTTTCTCAAATCCAAAACTAACGCGTCCGCATCGAGGAGACGACCATAAATTAAATCTTCCTCAAGCTGTTCCTGGTATTGGTCACCGGCATAAGACCAAATGTGAACATAGCCAATTTTCTTACCATCCCGTTCTATTACCTGGGTACTCGCTTTCATCGCATCCAGAAACATCGTGACGGCATCGAACATTTTCGGTGTGACAGCGATTTCTTGCTGACTGTTAGCATTAGGTGTGCGCTGAATCAGCACCTTGACCTCTTGACCTGCTTTACCTGCGAAAGACTGAATCGGTTGGAATGGATTACCATCAACACTCAGAATTTCATCTCCAACCAAAAGTCCTGCTTTAGCCGCTGGACTTCCATCTAAAATGGCGCGAACAACAGTTTTATCATTGATATCTTTAGTAAAGATGCCAATGCCACTATATTCAATCTTGCCATTCGGGAAGAATTTTTTGAGCTGCTTTTGCAAATCCGTGCTTCTTGGGTAAAAAATTCCTAAAAGTTGATAGTAAGCTGGTTCATTTGGAGTGTAGAAGTGGGTGTGAGAGGTATTCAATTCGGAAAGCATTTGATTGATAACAACAGTCAGTTCTTCCCTTGATTGAGCTTGCTTTACCTGAGTTTCGTATTTCTCTTGCATGGCTTTCCAATCCACCCCGTTAAACTTTGGATCGAAAAAATTTTCATTCACCTCTTGCCAAACTTCATTAAAAGTAGCTAAATAGGGGGAATTCTGAGCTGATGAAACTTGGAGCAATATTGGCAATAAAACTATTAAGATACTAAAAGTAAGTGAAGTTACGACGCTCAATAGTCTTTTGGGTAAGTATTTAATCATTAGTTACATAAAGAATCGCAACCAGAAAACTTCCGGTTAATGCAAATCTGCCTCCCAAACCCCAATATAAATGCGTCCCGGTTCATTGCGTTCAATTACCCCTTTCAAACTATTGTTTCGACCACTCACGAACCGATAGCGATTAGATCTGTTCTGATACACCTTTTCGAGTCCTTGCTTGATATCTGCTGAGGCATTGTTATTCAATATTCGATCCAAGGTGCTTGAGAGCGTTTGAAAGTCAACTGATTCGGCAACGGATATCTCTGTTTGGCGAACACGCCCGGAACTAGGGTCGTACAGATATCCTAAACTGGCCTGACCGGGTATATAGTCTTCATATAATAGGGCACGGGTATTCCACAAACCCTTCGTTGACTTGGTGGGTTTGCCTAACTCCTCTTTGATATAACTTTGTTGAGTTCCTGGGGCAAAACTAGGAATTCTCGCAGTCTGGTTAGAATTTTGGTTATTGCCTCTTTCGGGTGGAGGAACTGAAATCGGTTGCGATGGGGAGGATAGAGGGGGTGACTGGGAGGGCGCTTGAGATTCGCGCTGGGAAGCAGATTCAGGCGGAATTGCGCTCGGTTCAGAAGCCCTAGGTTGTGAACGACGCGAAGGTGCTGGGTATGAGGGAGGTTCTGAGATAGGCTCAGAATCGGACGATCGCGATCGCGAATTTGTCGAGGATGTCCTTTGCTCAGACGTTTCTTGTTCTGAAGTAGATTCAGAGTTGGATGCCACTGAAGGGGAAGGTTCCGGTGAACGGGATAAACTCAAGCCAATTCCCACTCCAGCAACCAGAAACCCTGCCGCTACCAAAGCGGCGATTAGCAGGGGATTTCGTTTATTGCCTTGAATGGCGGGAGTAGTGCCAACGGGAGCAGTTTGTCGGGGGGAAGGTGGGGTTGAACGATTTGGGGGGTGTGGCAACCCTCCCGGAGCAACCGCTACAGTATCCATCTGAGAAATGTCATTGCCTGATTGTAGGGCATTGAGCATTTCTTTAGCGGTAGAAAAGCGATCGCTAGCATTGAAGCGAATGGCGCGATCGAGAACCATTGCCAAGTTAGCATTGACATTCGGAGCATATTGACGCCACAAAATCTCACCCGTGCGGTTATCGGTTGGCAAATCTTGAGGTATTTTGCCCGTGAGCAGAAAAACAGCCGTCAATCCCAAACTGTACAAATCGCTGGCATACGTCGGACGTCCTCCTGCTTGTTCCGCAGGCATAAACCCAGGCGTCCCAATCACCATCGATTGAGGAGGATTACTGGGCATGTTCACGACTGTCGTCATCGCTTCCTTGACAGCGCCAAAATCAATTAGCACCGGCAATCCATCTCTTTGCCGCATAATCACGTTATCCGGCTTGATATCACGGTGAATCATCCGTCTGCTGTGGACGTAATCCAGTACGGGCAACAAACTGACAAGAATCTTTGTTACCTCACTCTCACTCTGTGAACCTCCCCGTTCCACCTTTTGAGTCAGGGTGTCGCCTTCGATGTATTCCTGTACTAAGTAAAACTGCCCAGTTTCTGAAAAATAAGCAAACAATCGGGGAATTTGATTGTTTCCCTCCCCCAGTTCTTCTAAAACCGCCGCTTCTCGCTGAAACCGCTCTTGCACCAGCTTGTAAGTTTGGGGGTCATGTGTCACTGGCTTAAGCTGCTTAATCACGCATTGCCGTCCCGAAGGCATATAGGTATCTTCGGCAAGAAACGTGTTACCGAACCCACCAGCACCCAGCGTCCGGAGTATCCGATAGCGATTGTTGAGCAGCGTCGGCGTCATGAGCGGTTCAGGAAAGGGTTGCTATTTATATCCAAACTACAAACTATAGATGTCATTTAACATCTAACTGTTTCCAAAAATTTTACTAATTTACAGGCTTACGGAATCCCCCAAAGGGGATATACCTCTATTTCAGATCAAGTAAGCCATTCTCTTTCAACTTCGGATTAAAGCGAATTTCTGTTTGCACCCCACGAGATTTTAGTGTTTCTAGGATTTGTGATTCCACTCGCCTCGCCACTTGTTTTAAACGCTTAATCTGCGTTAATGGATCGCTTTTTTCATAGCTTTCTTTTTCCTCATCTGTCATTGTTAATTTGGCATCAATTGGCTGAGTCCATGCCGCTTCGTCTGAAGCATTTCCAGCGGGTATCGTGCCATTTTCTTCAATCCACGCCTGCCGGATGCTTTCTAATTGAGTCCGATTGGGGCGTTCAATTGTTTGTACTTTCAGCCAATAGCAGGATTGAGGCTTACGAACTAAATGCTGTTTGAGGCTGAGATAAACGTCACGGGAATAGTTGACAAATTGCAGGGTTTTATCTTGATCGAAAATAGCGTAAACACCAATTTTCCCCTGCAACGCTTCAGATAAATTTCCCGTCTCGTCCAAATAGGGGATATAGTCTAGTTCAGTTAGAGAAAGAATTTGTGTTTCTGATTGCATTATGAAATCTTTAGATTTTAAGCAACTTTTTGATAAATCGCGCAGAGGCGGCTGGGTTTAAAAATTTTGGCTTGGAACATGAAGTTTGGCGGCACGTTAATGATGACATAATCATCCGATTCATGGTACTGCTCAAACTCCACTGGCATTCCTTTGGGAGTTGTGGAGGTGTAGGGAACGGGTTGAAACAGTAATTCAGTAAATTCAATCGTTTGACATTGTGCTTGTCCGGCAATTTGGTTCAAGAAGGATTCATTGGTTAATAACTTAAATAAGTTTTCTCTCGCTTCTGGATCGAGAACAAAACTACTATCGTAGTGGTTAACAATTTTTAATCGAGCCATTTTATGAGTGCTGTATGACAACTGCGGTGATTATACAGCCGTTTCAGCTCGCTGCACTACAAAGCGGAACTGTGTAGGGAACAATCGTGCCTCTACCGTGTGGTATTCATCCCTCTCGAAAAGGGGATCGGTTTTCCCACCCTCACCAAGATGGCTATTCAACAAGTTCATTAGCCAAGATGAGAATAGAGTTACATGGGTAAGGTAGATTATGTTTCCCTTCTGGAACTGGAATTGGAATAGCTCTTACTGCGGTGGAGAACCCGTCTCTCGGAAAACTAGCCTAGAGCGCAAGCTCAAGTTCCTTAAGTCGATCCGAGATGACTTAGAGATTAGGTTAGCTGGACTCAATGCCGCAATTGGCACGATTGAAGAGCAATTGAGCGCTGAAGATACAACCCAAGTGTAATCAGGCGATAGAGCGGGCATCTGTGCCCGCTTATTTTTTGTTCGCAGGCGAGACGCTTGCACTACGATTGATGTGTCTATGAAAATGAGAGGCTGGTGATTGGATTGCGTAAAGACAACGCACTTCGCCTACTCTTCCAAGACTTCAACTAAGTCATCCATCATCACATCAAATACACGGGCTAACTTCTGCAAAGCCGTATAGTCTACCGTTGCCAGACTGGGAGATTGAGCGTAATTTTTGACAGTGCTGTAAGGAATTCCTGTTCGAGCGGAGACTTCTCTGAGTGTCCAGCCCTTTTCAGCCGCTAGTTCCCGAACCCTCAATCTAATTCGTCCCAATTACCTAATCTTCCAACACTTCAACCAAGTCTTCGATTGCCACACCAAATGTACGCGCTAGCTTCTGGATAGCAGTAAAGTCAGTCATTGCCATCGCTTCCCGTCGCGTATAGCTGGCGACTGTGCTGTAGTTTACTCCTGATCGCTCGGCGACTTCTTTGAGTGTCCAACCCTTCTCAGCAGCTAATTCTCGAATTCGCAGCCTAACTAACCCCATTTTATCCTTGACAGGATATGCAATTGCATATTTAATCAAATTGGCGTAGAAGAGCGATCGCCCCACAGCCTGGAAAACTTGAGGGCGATCGCCTTTCCTAACACATCCCACTTTCATGGGAAGGATAGCTCCATGATACCAACATCGCAGGCTGGAAAGATGAAAAAGCTTGACCAGTCAACCTTTCGAGGAGAAGGCTGGGAAAGAGATGGAATAAAACCATCATGACTGCTTTATTTCGCCGTCTCCAACCCCATCAAAAATTCCACATTACTATCAGTTGCATCGCGCAACTCTTAAAAATACCCAAACACCTAATTGTGCGCGTTGAATGCTGGAAGTACGTGGTATTCGTCCATCGTCGAGACAAAGGCGGACAATTCATCAGTTACCGCCAACTGCAACAGTGGCGCAACGCTGTTGCCTATCAAATGCAAAACTGCTCTACTTGGCAACAACTGCGCTTACTGTGGCTTGCCATTGAATTCGATTACAAAAAACACGTAAAACAATACCCTGATAAACATTACCCATTTTTGTGCAAAATTCAGACAAAATGCTGGAATAAGCTGTGGAATGAGCAAGAA
>JBFLZA010000490.1:0-7288 GCA_040756535.1 Cyanobacteriota bacterium | reverse complement strand
AACAGTTGCCTCAAACATACTGCATCAAGCCCAAAATCATCTCCAAACTAACGATCCCATCATTCAGAGTGAATTTACACTCTCATTACTGGAAATACTGGCGGGTGGAGAAGCGACTCCGTCCTCGCTGCATCCTTCCCCTGCTGACCCTGTGGCTGTTTGCAAACCATTGGTTGATGAAGCGCTACGCCAGCAAATCGAGCAGGAACGCTTGCTCAATCAGGTAACCTCCCAAATCCGTCAAAGCTTAGAGTTACCCGTCATTTTGGAAACAGCCGTTGAGCAGGTGCGGCAGTTCCTCCAAGTTGATCGATTATTGATCTATCAATTTGATGAATTCAGCCATGGCTCTGTCGATGCTCCAGAAGATGCTTCTTCACCAGGAGAAAAAACGGAATCCTTAACGATAGAATCCAACTCTTCAGTACCCCTTCTGAGTTCCACAGTACGCTGGGGTTACGTAACCTATGAAGCTAGAGCGTCTAAGGATATCTCCTCAGTGCTGAATTTGATAGAAAAGGAAGACTCCTCTATTCAAGTACCCAACTGTCGAGAAAAATATCGCCAAGGGCAGATTTTATCGATTGATGATATTGAAACAACTTACTCGGCTTCTTCTTGCTTATTAAACCTTTTGCGACAGTCTCAGGTACGAGCGATGTTAGTCGTACCGATTATCGTTCAAGATAAACTGTGGGGGCTACTAATTGCCCATCAGTGCTTTGGGCCACGCTTTTGGAGAGAAAGTGAAAGAACATTTCTGAGTTTGATTGCGGAACATCTCAGCGTTGCCATTCATCAAGCTCAGCTATACGCTCAGTTGCAACAACAAAAAATTACCCTAGAACAACGGGTAATTGGGCGCACCCAAGAGCTTCGGGATGCTTTGCAAGCCGCTCAAGCTGCTAACCGTGCCAAGAGTGAATTCTTGGCTACGATGAGCCATGAATTACGAACGCCCTTAACCTGTGTTATTGGGATGTCAGCAACGCTATTGCGTTGGTCTTTCGGTCAAGAAGGTTCACAGAGGGTTCCCCTGCATAAGCAGCGACATTATTTAAAAACGATTCAGGATAGTGGGGAACACCTGTTAGAACTCATCAATCATATTTTGGATTTGTCTCAGGTTGAGGCGGGGAAAGCTATCTTGAACTTCAGCCAGTTTTCCATTACTAAGCTGGCTCAGCAAGTTGTAAGGACTTTCCAAGAAAAAGCTTACCTGTGCCGAGTGTCTCTGGAGCTAGATTTGCGAATCCAACCTCAAGGCTCTAGGGGAGGAGCGGCGTCGGAAGAATCTTTTTGTGCCGATAAGCGCCGAGTCAAGCAAATTCTCTTTAATCTCTTGGGCAATGCTATCAAATTTACTCCCGCCGGTGGCCAGGTAACGCTACGAGTTTGGCGAGAGCAAAACTGTGCCGTTTTTCAAATCGAGGACACCGGAATCGGCATTGCGGCTGATGAGTTACCATTACTCTTTCAAAAATTTCAGCAGCTAGAGACGGTATATCAGCGCAAATACGAAGGAACAGGTTTGGGTTTGGCGCTGACGAAACAGCTAATAGAACTTCACGGAGGCAGAATCGAAGTTGACTCTGTAGTCGGTGAAGGTTCTGTATTTACAGTTTGGTTGCCTGATCAGCCTTTAGCTGCCACAATGTCTAGCAAAGGAACGGTAAGTCACAAGAAAAGTTCTAATCCTCAAGGAAGCATTGTTTTAGTAGAAGACAATGGAGAAAGTGCAACGCTGATTTGCGAAATTCTCACCGCTGCTGGTTATCACGTTGTCTGGTTGATTGATGGTTCTACGGCTCTCGGTCAAATTGAACTCCTTCAACCTAAGACTGTCATTGTCGATTGGCAGTTACGGGGTGTAGATGGTTATGAAATCACACATTGCCTGCGTAACTCACCCACTACTCAGCACATCAAAGTCCTCGCCCTCATCACTCCCACCTTAACTGAAGACCAAGAGGATGATATCAGTGCAATTGTTGATCATTTCTTACCTAAACCGATTGAACCCGCACAGTTATTGGATCAAGTTACTGTTTTGATGACCAATTAAGGCTGTTAACATAAAGATTGGGTATGCAACGAATCAAGCCCTTTATAGCCTATTAGTTTTTTTGGAAAACCCTATTGTGCCACATTCAAAAGTGGAACGAATCAAACAACATCACTGGCATTAGCCCTGAGATAATAACTCACACAAATAATCATTGATTTTCTCCACCCCACTGGTAGATGTGCCGATGGGGTCTTTTGTTTGAGCGCTCCTAACCTGCTACGCATTTGGGTTTCTTTTTGATTAATAACAGTTGCTGAACGGCGTTGATCAGATCTTGAGGGTGGCAAAGCTTAGATAGGTAAGCATCTGCTTTAGATTTATGATCGTGTTTTAAATTAAATTCTTTTTCTTGACCTGAGTAGATCAATATCGGTAAATTCTGAGTTTTTTCATTAGATTTGAGCAATTGACAAACTTCGTAGCCATTCATCCCAGGCATGAGGATGTCTAGAATCACTAGTACTGGAGACTTGGATTCAACTTGCTCTAGTGCTTCGACGCCATCACTCGCCAAAATTACATCTAGCCCGACCTTTTTGAGGAGTTTGGAGATGATCATTTGCTGGGTCGGGTCATCATCTACAACTAGGGCTACGCACATAGATAATTTCCTCTGTTATCTCTATCACCTAGTGTTTGTGATCTGACGACGAATGGCTGTGAAACTTTCATAAAGAGAGATAAAGATTTTGCGATCGCTTATTCATCTGGGAGGCAAAAAGCTATAGCCAGCAGGGCTTTCAGGGCGAACATGAGTTTGCGATCGCATGAAGAGAAAGTTGCAAAGCTTAATCAGTGGTGATTGAGTACTCTCACAGAGAGTCGTCAACGATTGCACCTGTCTCAACGAGTTTGACGAGTGAACTGAGATTGAAGTTGTTCAAGGCTCTGCACAGCTCTTCAAACTCGGCGTACTTCTGTAAGCTGTACAACCCCTCGCTTAAGCCTAATATCCGGCAGAACTCCTTGTAGTCTGTTTTCCAGTGCAGAGCGTTGAGAGATTGAACCAAAGCTTTAATTTCCATATAAGTCAGCCCACTGCTTACATTGGTTGCCATAGTAGGCCCTTCCTCCTTTGAGTTAGACGAGAATGGTTTAAGGAAGCTCCAAGACCTGTAAGTAAGGCTGTACGCCTTAAATTATCTGAGATACGAGTGTTGCACTGGACAACTGCAATATCTAACGCATTTCTTTCATTGACAGTGATAGAGGCTGGTAGTCACTTGTGAAGTTAACTTGATTTTTTTGTGACAGCAAATAATTTAACCCGTGATGGCATGGGTCAAAAAACTGTGATCTCGATTACACGTTGTTGGAATCAGCGGAAACTACAGTCCCTGAATTTCTGGGGCGGCAGAGACTTTATACACTAGAGTGGCGTGAAGTTGAGAGTAAGGCTCCAAGGTGAAATTCCAAGTACACAAACCGTTTTCATCGGCTTGCACCCCACCTGTCGTCTTTTGAGCTATAACCTCCACCTTCACCTGCTCCAACTCGGAAACGGGAACACGTTCTGTGGTTTTAATCATCCTCGGTTCTGCACCGATATTCGACAGGAATAATTCAGTAGTCGTTGTGAGAGTATTCCATTCGGTGAGATGGTCTTGTTCTTTTTCCTGAGTCAGGGTACGTTGCACACGCATTGCCCCATCTGGCCCCCATCCCAAAGCAAACTTCTCTCCTGGTGCAATAAATCCTATCGATGTCTTCCCGACAAACTCGGAGGAACTCACTAAATCCACTGGCCCAGCTAGGATAGGAAAGGCGGCTGCATTCGTTTGCTCGCTTTTGAGGATAACTTGACACGCTAGTTCTGGCATTAAAACATACTCTACCTCCGCTTCTGAAGAGAAGGAAAAGATAGGTACACGATAAGGTCTGCCATCAGAGGGGATTGTTGCTTTATTGGCAGGTCTTAAGTTGCGAACTTCACCGCCATCATCTACACCGGGTAGATCCACAGTAGCAGGGGTTTCTCTGGTAGGAACAGCACCCGTTCCGAGTCCGGTGGTTTGAATCGTTTGATTTCGGGCTTCAATGATAATCTGCTTAGATTTTTCTTGCACATTCAATAAGTCATCAGCAAGCAGAGGCGGTTCGGTGCCGAGGGAAGCACGGGCGGTGGAGAATACTAAATCAACATTATTCCAGTCTTCCCCAGTGCGCTGCCACACGCAACCATCGACCCGGAAGGAAACGGATGATGTAGCGGATGTAGCAGATGGTTGGTTGGTTATGTCCGCGACTTTATCCATGGCTAGTAACAAACGTGCTTGGTGCCAGGGACGCCACATGGCATTGGGAACTATATAATCAAAGGCAATTTCATAGTCTCCGGCTTGGGGAATCATTAAATCGGCTTCAAGGTGGGCGGCATAAACCATATCCGGGCGAGACATAGCCTGGATTCGGGTGATTAAGTCATTAATTTGCTGGCTTAGTTGCTCTTGATGGTGATAGCTGTTTAAGATTTCAGAACGCAACTCGCGCAACTGCCTAAATAGAGTTTGAAATTGCGATCGCCAAGTTGTAGGATCGATTTGTCCCCAGGCAGCATCCACAGGTAGCTCTTGCAAGCTATGCGCCAAGATGGTGTTGACTTGGTCAAAGGAAGATTCTTGATGCTGACGGTCTTCAGATAGATTTTTGAAAGAGTGTTGTAGCGATCGCAATTCTTCTAGCAAAGCTTTGATTTCTTCTGGTCGTTCCTTCTGATTAACCAACATCTGACGGCGAACACGAACATCATCTATCCTTGCTTCTGGATATTCGCCACAGAACTCTGCACGCAAAGATTTATCAGAAAGTACTGGCGCAACATTTTCTACTTTGATTCGCCATAACCCTTGATTCAGGTTGGCTTTGCCAATTCGCCGCACTAAAGCTCGATCTTCTAAGAGTGTAACAACAGATACAGGTGCATCTAGGGTTAATTGTTGTATGGCATCTAGCGATGGCTCAATGGCTTGCATAGTTATTCTGGATTTGGCTGGGTTAAGATTCGTCCTGACTGCTGAGGGCTAAATTGGCTCAAATACTATCGACTGAGAGTTCATCGATGACTGATTCCAAGTCCTCTAGGGAGAACATGTCATCTGCCTCTGCCACATCTTGAGCGATCGCAATTTCTGTATAGTGATTCATATTGCGCGATCGCTGAACGATCCAATTAAGATGCTCCATGAGAGCTTTCCGGGTTAGCTCTACCTCTGACATGACTCGCTGAGTCTTTTCATTCGTTAAACTAGAGGGTTCTTTGAGTGGATCGATTAATGCTTTGAGGTCGTAAAATACCTGCATTAATAAATCTTGAAGCTTTTGGTCAACCTTGACCGAGCCTTGTTGCTGAAAGACTTTGAAACAATCGACCAAACAAAAACCCGTTTTATGAATGCTGGTGATATGAAGGTTGCTAATCGGCAGCATGTTTGTCCCGCCAATGATACCGCAACGTACAGCACGAAATAGATCGTTAACACTTTCTGGGTCTTCAATCGTGCTTTGCAAATCCAGCAAATACTTCTCGATGACAGTAAGATGGTTTTGAGCATCTTCCATGTAGTAGCTCATTATTTGCTGTAGGTGTTCCGACTGCATAGGAAATGTCCCCTGTAGATGCTCGGATTTTTTTAGATCTTTTAACTGATTGCGGCTAAGAGTGATTCATTCTCGCCGATTTCCACCGATTATTTCACTATCTACGAATGTCTTGATAGTGTAATGTGCCGATAGCGTTATCTGTCCTCTAGCAGGTACTTGCACCCGCCAGTAATAACCTCCCCGGACAGGTGTATCGCGTTCTTTTTGGTCATACTTCTCCCATGCAGGCGAAACGCGATCGATTTGCACCTCTACTTTGGCATTTTCGTCAGGGGTAGGGATGCGTTCTCGAATCTCAATTCGTGCTTCTTTGGGTAGACGGTTAGCAATATCGATTTTAATCTGGTGTTGCAATTCATTGAAGGCAACCAGCGACTCACTAGAACGGACTTCCTGATACGTAGTGTTCCGGGCTACTTTGATGGCTTGCTCAACTCCTAGACCTAATTCCATCTGTCCCTTGGGTGGTACTGTGGTAATGTTAGTCGATAGAATATACTCTCCATCCACATAGACATCAGTAGAACCAGCCAACAGAGGAGATTGCAGGGGGTTCTTGAGTTGGGCAATGCGGAAGACGTTGGTATCTGTGCGGGGCACCACGACATAGCGCAAGTCTATATCTGTACTGTTGCTCGTTAAAGCTACAGAATGGAATTCACCGTCTGAGGGGACATCGATACGCCCATCAGCGCTGTAGGCATAGTCAAAAGAGCCTGCCACCTCTCGCACATTGATACCACCGGGAGGAAGATTGGCAAAAATGCATTTTTGTGCATCAGATACAGCCTGTTGCAGAACTTCAATCAGGTTGAAGCGAACAATAACCTCTTGACGTTTGAGGATTTCTAGATAGGCTTCCTGCTGTTGCTCAATTGTCAATTTACCTCGCTTATCTTGGTCATCTGCTCCTCCCATCCGCATGAAGCTATAGCTTAGAAAATCGAGGGAAGAACCCTCGTCTATCCTGCGCCGCCTTTGTTTTCGGCTTTCGAGTTCTGGTTTTTGTGGGGTAGCAGCTCTTTTTTCGGCTTTAAAGGCAGCTACTCGGTCTTGAAGTGAAAAAGAAGTAAGTTCTAGTTTGGGTGGTATACCAGGCTCCTCAACCTCTGCACAAACTTCTGGAGCCATAGATGCTGCCTTAGCCATCGACTGAAAACTGTAACCACCCAACTCAGAAATCGGCACCATACTTGGTATTATTGGCATTGGTGGTACCTGCGGGGAAAAGAAGTCAGCAATTGCAGAATGTTTGGACTTAGCTACGATTGCTCCCTGTTTCTGTCGGTCAAAATCCTCAAACAGAATTTCAGCACCAACTGGAGGGAGACGCCAGCCTGATTTTCTCACCACGGGTTGAGCGCGTCCAATTCTCAGGGAGGGCAACTCCGGCAACTCACACCATGCCATCGGTTCAGCCGTAGAAAGTTCCAAACGTACCCCTGACCAATCTTCACCTGTGCGCTGACAAATTAATGCTCTTACTGCAATAGTTGCTTGATTGCTAGTGCTATCTAAGCGGCAAACATAGCTTGGTGTCCAACGGGCCCCAGGTACAAAATACTCCACTACCAACTGTTGCCCTTCCACGGTGCTGGTTTCCCGTTCATAGTTCAACCG
>JBFLZA010000489.1:0-7293 GCA_040756535.1 Cyanobacteriota bacterium | reverse complement strand
GGCTTGCAAAAATAAAGATTAGGCTTCACGATAACGACCTTGAGACTTGTACAGAAGTGCCAGATTATTCTGGCTAGTTGCTACATCAGGATGGTTTGAGCCAAAACGAGCTTGAGCAATAGATATGCATTGCTCAAACCAAGGTTCTGCTTGAGCGTACAATCCTTGACCTTCGTAGAACCTGCCCAAGCCTGTGAAAGGGCTAATTAAATACTTATCGCTTAGATAGTTCTTTAAGTCTTTGTCTTGTGCGACCTCTGTCACATGGGGCATAGCGGAAGTAACTGCCTGAATTTGCTGACGAGTTGGTGAATCAGGAACTTGCTTTGCTACTGCCACTATTGCCGCTACAAACCCTTGTTTGAACTCATTCTCCTGCGCCGACTGTTCTCGCTTCTCTCGCAAAAACTCCCGAATTAGCTGATGCAGGCGGTAGGTTCCTTCACCTGTGCGCTGTAGCAGGTTGAAACGCACTAAATCAGCTCTGGCTTCTTCCAGAATGTCTAGGTCAATCTCCTCATTTTCTGAGGAAGGCATATTGCTGTATGCCAGTTGCACTAAATCCCAAGGAATATCAGCCGAGGCAAACAAACTGAGTAAACAGCCCAAAAATTGAGCATTTTCATCTAATGGCTCCCAACTCAACTCAAAGGCATCAGCTACCCCCAGTCGAGCAGTCATCATCGAGTCAGCTTCGAGAACTGATCTATGTCTGAGCCGCTTTTTCTCCAGTAGTGACAGCATTGTCTTGAGCGACAAGTCTGGATCGCGTTCCAGATAGCGCCCCACCAACTCCAACCCCAAAGGTAAATAGTCCAGCCATTGACAGAGTTGTTCAGCAATCTCTAATTCCTGTTGAATTCGTTGAACACCAACTAGCGACGTTAATAAATCCAGTGCTGCCTCTGGTTGCAATTTATCAAGCGGTAAGTGTTCCACAGGTCGCCCCAACTCTTCCCGCGTTGTGAGCAACACCTTAAACTGGGATAATTCCGGCGGCAGATAAGGTTTCACCTGCTGCTTGTAGTTGGTGACATCATCGATAACAATTAGCCACTCGCCGGATTGCCAATTTCGCCAGCAGTACTTCAGTTGAGTTGGTAAATCCCAATCCTCCGGCGGGTTTAGGTTTAAGAGACTACGCGCAAAATTAACCAGTTGAATCCCGACATCGCCATCTCTGGCATCAACCCAGCAAACACCACCTGCCCCATCACCCAAACCTTGTAAATGGTGCCACGCATATTGAATTGCCAGTTCCGTTTTGCCAACGCCGCCCATGCCTACAATTGCAGCAATCGTCAGCTTATTCTGTTGTTCTCCCCCTTTGGTAAGGTGGGCAGGGGGAGCCAACAACTGATGCAGCCTTTCTAGTTCCTGTTCGCGCCCAAATAACTGCACTGCACCACTGGAAGGAATATTCTCGTAATAATTACCTCTGTGTTCATCAACAGCACTATTTCCAGGGAAGAGAATATTCAGAGCAGCATATCGTTGCGATAACTCTTCCAACTTCACCCGATTTACTGGTTCCTCAATCTGAAGCGTAGTGTCGTAAATCCAGAATTCATCGAAGTTGCAGAGGACAATATATCGAGGCTGGGGTTTAAGCTCATCCCAGTATTCCCTAGCTTGTTGAATGTGTTCCTCAAGCTTCTCACCACGACTCTTCATTTCTAGAAGAAGCCTTGGACGCCACACTAAATCTGGAAACTTTGTGTGCTTCCCTTTCGACTTCAACCGATACTCAAGCTTTGCTCCTACCTCAACGCATCCCCGATGACCAAACGCTTGAAAAAGGCGATCGCAAAACACCTGTGCCTCACCCTTTTCATAGCCTTTGAGGGAACGAGCATAGGTAACGAATTCTTTGATTTTGCCCAGCGTATCCGTCATTGCACTACTTGAGGCTTGCTCCTTGCTAACTGTCAGCTGTTATGCGATTAGTATGTGATACAGACTAGCGTCGTTGAAATGAATAGATAGACCTTCTCTAAGATACTGGGGCGATCGCCTAACGCGCCAAAACTCCGCTCAACGGTGCATTACAGCGCAAACAGCAAAAAAGCTTGGGGGATCGGCAGGGCTTTCACTTACTCTAATTACTTCCACTTCTCTGGTTTTTGAGATAAGCTGGCAGTCTGGCTTGACCTCGCGCTGAGTCAACCTGCTGCTGGGTTAATTGGTAGGCATTCCTGAAATCTGCCAAATCGATAAACGCTCCTTCCAGGTTTGCGTCCAGGAGACTTGCTCCTGAAAAGTCAGCTTGTCTGATGTCTGCCCCTTGTAACTGGGCGTTACAAAGGCGTGTACTTTGCAGATTAGCTCGTTTAAGGAGTGACTTTCGCAAGTCGGCGGAACTAAGCTGTACTCCTTCCAGGATAGCTGCCATAAGGTCTGTCTGTTGGAGATTAGTTCCATTTAAGAATGCTCCTTTGAGGTTAGCTTCTGTGAGGATTGCTCCTTGGAGATTAGCTTCAATAATGTGTGCCTGTTGCAGGTTGGTGTTTCCGAGGTCTGCCCCTTGCAGTTGGGCTTTT
Organism: Cyanobacteriota bacterium; assembly: GCA_040756535.1. Lineage (GTDB taxonomy): Bacteria > Cyanobacteriota > Cyanobacteriia > Cyanobacteriales > Coleofasciculaceae > JBFLZA01. The sequence goes on along the minus strand of JBFLZA010000489.1, from coordinate 4,753 downwards.
GTGAGGTCTGCCCCTTGCAGGTTGGCTTGATATAAATTTGCTCCTTGGAGATTAGCTTCTCTGAGGTTCGCACTTGCAATATTTACCTTACTTAAATCGAGTTTCTGATTTTCCGGGTCTTTCTCCATATCGCGCCGTCCGATAACGGTAAGGGCTGCTTGGATATCTGTGGGAATTTTTGGTAATTGCTCCCGCTCTCCCTCTTCCTCTTCCTTCAATAGACACTTTTCTCGCACAAAAGCAGTTAAAACTTCCATGATTGTCCAGTGGTCATCTTGAGAATTCTTGGCAATTCGTTCTAGAGCATAAATTCCACCTAGACGAATTGCAATTTCTTGACTGGCAAGCTGTTCAACTGCCTTAGTAAAGCGTTCTGTAATTTGTTTGTCTTGTGCTGCCTCTGCATTTTTGAGAGCAGCCTTTGCATTCTCTAAGGCAGCTTTAGCAGTTGCATTAGCAGCGATCGCACTTGCATCAAGGGCTTTTGCTCGCTTCGCTGCGTAAAAAAGGTTGCCGAGGATTGCTATTCCTCCGAATATGGTAGCTACAACTTTTAATCCTTCAATAACAGATTTTATTCCCTTATCTCTAAGTTCAAAATATTCTTTTGGTTCTAGAATACTAAATCTGTCGTGACTAAAACTATCCCGAATTGGTACGACATTAATAGCCCAAAGCCAAATCCATCCTACAAAGAATACAAAAATAAATACAATTCCTAAAGTAACTAACCATGCGCTAAGTTGTTTTAACTCATCTTGGTTATTATTATCATTCATCTAATTGAGATAGAGCGTTTAATTTTACCATGTAACGATTAGTTCGTATCTATTTTTCTATTTCAGCTATCCTTGTCTCTAATAATTTCAAAAACATATTTCATGGCTCCAGAAGTCGTCTCACTCTAGCTAACCCTTCCTCTCCAGGAATAGGTTGAACTATACCACTTCGGATTTCATCTCGACGCTTCTTCGCTTCATTTACCCAAAGTGTTTGCAGGTTCTCGTCTACATCAAACTCAAGACTTTCAACCAGCTTCTCTGCCAACCACGCTCTCCATTCACTGGACAAAGATAATGCTTCTTTCATTACTTGCTCGACAGAGGCCATAATTTCCTACAGGATAGAGGCTATCCAGAGTGTAGCAAGAAAGCAGCAGACATAACACAGAACCACAGTGCGATCGCATTTCCTCAACCATCTCCAGCAGCTCAAATACCCGACTTTTCTAAAAAGTCGGGTATCTCACTTTTCACAAGAGTATTTTTTAGCGTTCAGCAGGCTTTAACTCTTCTGCTTTAGTTGTGGGAACCGGAAAGCGAAAAACCGCAAAAATCGCCCTCGCTGTAAACAAGAACATCGTCATCGCACCGATCGCAAAAATGATATCACCTGGAATCCGCAGCCACACCGTCCACCGCATCCAGGGACTCGTAATCACCTCCGCACTACGAGCAAACCAAGTGCCGTGATTAATCGACTCCGATAGCTGATAAAATCCATTCGGAATCAGCCCAAAAACCATCATCACGGCTAAACCACCATTGATTGCCCAGAACGAAAAGCGCAGTAACTTTTCATTCCATGCTTGTTCAGGTACAAATTCCCGCAAAGCAAACAACATTAGCGCGATTGCCAAACAGCCATACACACCAAACAAAGCAGAGTGGGCGTGAATTGGCGTTGTATTTAGCCCCTGCGAATAGTACAGAACAATCGGCGGATTAATTAAGAAGCCGAAGACGCCTGCACCGATTAAATTCCAAAAACAGGTAGCGATAAAAAATCGCAACGGCCAACGGTAAAATCCTTCAGCTTCCTTGGAGAGTTTCAGCGTCTGCAATACCTCGAAACCAATTAGTGTTAGAGGCACCACTTCCAAAGCTGAAAAAACTGCTCCCGTTGCGGCAATAAACGACGGCGTACCAGAGAAATACAAATGGTGCAGCGTCCCCATCACACCACTACCCAAATACAGAATAGTAGTGAGGTAAGTGGCACGCAATGCCGAAGATTTCTTGAGGAATCCCAACTCACTGCACAAATAAGCAATAACAACCGTAGCAAATACCTCAAAGAACCCTTCAACCCACAGGTGAATTACCCACCAGCGCCAATACTCCGCAATACTCAATGGGGTGTGATTGGTGTACATCAATCCCACTGAATAAAACAGGGGAATTGTAATCGCGCTGTAGAGGAAAAAGTGGCTCAACCCCGTAGGATTTTTCTCTTTTTTCAACGCAGGTTTGAAGGCACGATACATCAGCCACAGCCAAAACGTCATGGCACCAATCAGCAAGATTTGCCAAACTCTGCCTAATTCGATGTACTCATAGCCTTGGTGTCCCCAAAGGAAGCTTTGCTTCACATCTAGAACTCCGGTTATCGCCTCCCAAGTGCCAATCATCGAACCGACGACAACAACAGTTAAAGCCACCAGAAGAATGACATTACCCAGCGCTTGATTTTTAGGTTCAAACTGACCGAAACGGGGGGCAAAGTACAGTCCTGCTGCTAACCAGCACGTCGCAATCCAAAAGATAGCTAATTGCAGGTGCCAAGTGCGGGAAGCAGCATAGGGGAGAAAATCACTCAAAGGAATTCCGTAAAACCCTTCCGCTTCTACCGCATAGTGAGCAGTGAACATTCCCATGATAATTTGCACTAAAAATAGTGCCATTGCTACGCCAAAAAATAGCGAGGTTACTTTTTGGCTAGGTGTGGGAATTGCCACAGCAGGACGCGCCGGAACTGGCAGGACATCATCGGCTGTTTCTTGACTCAGGTAGACGAACAAAAATGCCCCAATTCCAGCAATGAGAATAATGATTGACACAATTGACCAGATGATAAATTGCCCCGGTGGCTGGTTACCAACTAAGTCATCATGAGGCCAGTTTGCCGTGTAAGAAAAAGGCGCATTCGGTCGATTCGCGACTGCTGCCCAAGCTGTCCAAGCAAAGAAGGCTGTGACATCCCGAATTTGGGTATCGTTTTTAAACCAGTTGCTCGGAATGGATTGAACGGGAGAGCCTTCGATTAACAGTTGATGGTAATCTTGAAAAACCTGTTTTAATCCTTGAGTTTGAGCATTGGTTAGGATTAATTCGTGGGTTTCGGGTTGGTAACGATTGGTCTTAAACTGTTCGGTTACTCGTGCTTCCAAACTGGCTCGTTCTGGAGCAGGTAACGCTTCTAAATCCTCTTGAGAAAAAGCAGAATTATTGTTGTATAAAACCCCAGCCGTTGCTAATCCCCAACGGTGGAGAACATCAGCACTCCAATCCGGGGCAAGATAGCTTCCGTGTCCCCAAATACTACCAATGTGTTGACCTCCACGAGCCAGATAAATTTCTTGTCCAGCTTGAATTTCTGCCTGAGTCATGACAACTTCTTGCCGGGGAGAACGCATGACTTCTGGCACAGGTGGCGCATTCTTCCAAATGATTGCCCCTGCTGCTAGCAAAGCAGTAAAGGCAACGAGGCAAATGAGTACTAACCAAGCAGGTAAACCGAATCGATATCTTCTCTGTGTCGTTTCCGTTCCGGCAGCAACTATCGTGGTATTGGCCATAGCCAAACCTCCAAAAATTGAACAAAACTCTTTAAAATTCGTTAAATTGTCTTTGATTTAACAGACAAACTGCGACCCAACCTACACTTTTAAAAGACCGTCTGTGTGAAGCTTGGCATAAAGATGTAGCGAATTAATCTACCTATTGATAGGAGTTTGCCTTGATTAAATTCGTTAAGAACTTAGGCAATCCTAGACACTAAGAAAGTAGATTAATTCTCTTAGTGTTTCTTAACCTCTTATGCCAACATTCCCGTAGCAAAATTGACATTAACCTTAAGAAAGGTTGCTGTTGCTAAAGTGCTGTTAAGTGAGCTGGCAGAAGTGAGAGGGCAACAATTGCAAGGAAACAGAAAGCCGTTCCCGTTTCGAGCATCGCTACCCATTGAATTTTTGCAGTGCGATACCATTGCTGATTTAAGGCAACGATGCCAAATTTGAGCAGCGCTAATCCAAATGCCAAAGCTGTGATTAAAGAAAGCCAATCGAAATAGTAGAGGGTTGCAATCATGAAAGTTGCGATCGCATGATAAATCACTCCCGGTACAGGAGAACTAGTCTTCGTTTTCCGCAGCTTGACGGTAAAAATGGTGCTGGAAAAGTAAAGCGCGTTCAGTACCCATAATCCCAGCGCCGTAGCTGAAATTGTGCCAGTAGTAGCGGCGTAAGCGAGAGGAGCAGCAAGACAAACGGCGGCAAAGGTGATTAGCTCATTGAAAATGGATTTTTGTTCTCGGTGGACAACCGAAACAGCATCCACAACGAGTGCCGCAACTGCACCCAAGTAAAGCCAAAGCAACACGGGGAAGCTAAGATAGAGCCAAAATGCGATCGCAACTGACACAGCCGAGTACACCCCACCCCACACAAGAAAACGAGGCTTGAAACTCCGCCGTTGCTTGAGTTGCAGGACAATGGGATGTTCAGCCTGAAAGCCGAAGAACGCACATACCAACGCCAGTGTCGTGGAGAAAGTCCAAGCTTGCGCTAATGCTGCTCCAGTTAAGAAAGACACCAGCAACATCACATAAACCCCATGCTCGTGGGACAGTGTTGGTTGGTACCAGGCTTGAGAATTAGCTTTAGTGCTGCTTTTAGCCGATACAGGCTTTTCTGTTACGGCATTGATGGCTGGCTGAGTCATAGACTCCATCCCCTGTGCGAGCGCTCTATCTC
>JBFLZA010000488.1:0-7305 GCA_040756535.1 Cyanobacteriota bacterium | reverse complement strand
CTCCCGCACCGTGCGTGACTTGAGGCTGTACCAATCCTGGAGGCGGTACCAATACAGGAGGCGGTACCAATACCGGAGGTGGTACCAATACCGGAGGTGGCCCCCCACCCCCACCGGGCGGGACTACAGGCAGTACCAATACTGGCGGCGGTACCAATCCTGGAGGCGGTACCAATACCGGAGGCAGTACCAATACCAGAGGCGGTACCAATACTGGAGGCAGTACCAATACCGGAGGCAGTACCAATACCGGAGATGGCAGCAATACCGGAGGTGGCAGCAATACCGGAGGCGGCTCCCCACCCTCACCGGGCGGTACTAGAGGCAGTACCAATACCAGAGACAGTACCAATACTGGAGGCAGTACCAATACTGGAGGTGGCAGCAATACCGGAGGTGGCCCCCCACCCCCACCGGGTGGTACTACAGGCAGTACCAATACCGGAGGCGGCAGCAATACTGGAAGCGGCAGCAATACCGGAAGCGGCAGCAATACCGGAAGCGGCAGCAATACCGGAAGCGGCAGCAATACTGGAGGCGGCAGCAATACCGGAGGCGGTTCCACTGGCGGTAGCACAACAGCAAGTGGCACGCATACAGGCAGTGCAGGCGACACATCTGCTATTGGCAAGGCTCAAGATAGTAGCACAACCCCAAGTGTTGGCAAAACCCAAGGTAGCAGCACAATTTCACAGAGTGGTGATACCAGCAATCCGTTAGGGGACGGTAGACCTAATTCTGTAGGTAGTAACACCACCAATTCATCAGACAGTGGAAAAACAGGAAATATTTCGGGTCAAGGGTCAACCAGCCCCTCTGATAGTAGTGCAAGCTATCCACTGATAGCGAATTCATCCCAATCATCACAATCAGCGATAGATAAAAGCTCTTCTTCAACTGGGGTGGAACCTACTTTGATTTCATCCCTTGAACAGCCATTAACACGTCAATTTGAACAATATTTCGGGAAATCTGGTAACACTCAAACATTAACTCTGGCAGAAATTCGTAATACTCTGCGAAAAGTTGAGGAAGCCACTGGTGTCAAACCTGCTCTCATCTATGCGACATTTGTACCGCAAGTATTGGTAGCTGATGCGGGTACCAATGCGTCTTACCCTGTCCCAAATTCAAACCTAGACATTCAAAATTCCGAAGATCAATTGGAACTGGTGCTGGTAACGGCTGAAGGAGAACCCATTCGTCACCGAGTAACAGGAACGACGCGTGAAAACGTCCTTAAAGTTGTTCGACAATTTCAGTCTGAAGTAACCAATGCTCAAAGTGGACGTGCCTATGAGGCTCCAGGCCAGGAACTTTATCAATGGTTTGTGACCCCCCTACAAGCTGATTTAAAAGCGCGAGGCATCCAGAATTTGAGTTTCATAATGGATAGAGGTTTGCGCTCTATCCCTATGGCGGCCCTCTATGATGGTCAGCAGTTTTTGATCGAGCAATACAGTATTGGCCTGATGCCCAGTCTCAGTCTTACCGATACGCGCTACAAGAGTCTGAAAGACGCAGAGGTTCTGGCAATGGGGGCGGCGAATTTTACGGCTCAAAAGCCTTTACCGGCAGTGCCTGTCGAGTTATCGGTGATTACGTCTTCTCTGTGGGAGGGTAAGTCATTCCTTAACGATGCCTTCACTTTGTCAAATCTGAAAGCACAGCGGAACCAAGAGCCTTTTGGAGTGATTCATTTGGCAACTCATGCCTCTTTCCGAGCCGGGTCACCTAAAAACTCCTATATTCAACTTTGGGATACTAAGTTAGGGTTAGATCAATTGCGGGAGTTGGGCTGGAGTAACCCAGCGGTAGAGTTATTAGTGTTGAGTGCCTGTAAAACTGCCTTGGGCGATGAAGACGCGGAATTAGGTTTTGCAGGGTTAGCGGTGCAAGCTGGAGTAAAATCTGCGATCGCATCTTTATGGTCGGTCAGTGACGAAGGAACTCTAGCATTAATGACGGAGTTGTACCAGCAGTTGAAACAATCGCCCATTAAGGCAGAGGGTTTGCGGCAGGCTCAAATTGCCATGCTCAACAGACAAGTAACCCTTAAAGATGGCAAACTTATCACTCCCACAGCAACTGTGCCTCTGCCGCCAGAACTGGCTAAGCTGGGAACAAAAGACCTAACTCATCCATATTTCTGGGCTGGTTTTACGATGATTGGCAGTCCTTGGTAATAGTGGTGAATTAGAAAAGTCTACACATAGCCTTCCGAAGCAAAGGCTACCATAAACTTTGTTGTTGCTCTAGTTTACGGGGTTGGTAGTATTGAGCTGCTCGGACGGCAAATTCGTCAATCCAAGCCGTTCTGACACTCCCTGCTTGGTTGGCTTGCCAAACTTTACCGCTAGTCACGTCCAAGCAGGTTAACCACCCCTTACCATAAACCCTAGTATCAATGCAAATGGCATGACCGAGATTAATCGGCAAGCCACTTTTTTGACTGGTATGTCCGCAAACCATTGTTTTGCCGGAAAAGTGCGGGACTGGGTTGTCAAACTTTTCCCAGAAAAGCATACGCTTGGGCTGTTGGGCTAAAGGCTTGTGGGGATGAGCATTGGCGTGGACGAAAAAGTGGGTATCAATTTCGTACCAGTCTCTACAAATATTCTCAATAAAATTCCAGTGCTTATCTGGCACGTCCGCCAACTTACTAGCTTTACTAACTTTCTTATTCGCCTTGTCCGATGGCGAGTATGAAGTGAGGGTGGCATCACCGCCTTTAGCGAGCCACTCAGACCTTTTTCCGTCACGAGCTTGGAGCATCATCAGCTCATGATTACCGCGTAGTGCTATCAGTTGCCCCTTCTTGTGCAGGGCTATCAATCGCTCGACCACACCTTTTGAGTCGGGACCTCGATCAACGTAGTCGCCTAGTGTAATGATTTTATCGTTTGGCTGCGGGTTTACTGAGGCAAGGAGTGCATCGAATGCGATCGAGCAGCCGTGAATGTCGCCAATAGCAAAGATACGCATGATAAACAGCGATCAGATAAGGGCATCTGACTTTTGCGAAACATACTTTATATACTTACCGATACAAACAGTATCAGTCGGGATGGACTCGGCAGGGGGATTCCCTCTCTCTCATACTAAGTTGCGATCAACTAACTTTCTGAGGAAATTAGACTTTCCATCGTTTTTCGGAGGTCTTGAGTGAGGTCAGCTACAGCTTTTCTCGCACTCTGGCGACTGGACTGATAGACTGGGTAGCGCTCTGAAACGGATAAGGGTTGTCCTACCACCATTTTTACCCGTTGCTTGCCGAGTTGGGGGCGTCCAAAGGGATTACTCCCCTTAATCCGAGTTACCATATCCCACATCAGTAAGGTGGTTTCGGCAAAGCGCTCTACCGTCGGTTTTTCAACAACATAATAACCTGTAACGGCTACAAAGGTTTCTACCAACCGCATATGCCACATCCGCAGGTTTGCTTCTTCTGCTATACGATCAGCTAATCCCCGTTCTAAAGGAGAGATGCTTTTAACACTCTTCAACTCTTCTCGATAAATATAGTTCCAACCTGCCTGCTCTAGGCGGCGACAACGATCAATTAAATTTCCCTTCGGGGATAAGTCAAAATACTCCTCCGCAACCTGAAGCGCGACGTTTAGTAGAGCTTGGAGGCGAACGGAAAGCGCTTCATTCAGATCAGTTACCGACTCTGGTTTTTGAACAGAGGTGCTTTCGATCGCTGTTGGCACAGTTCGATGATAGAACCGGGTGTAAAATTCCTCCATTACCGACAGTAAGCGATCGCTCAAGCGATAAAGCCGTCGATAGAGGGAGTGCTGGCTTTTGGGTGTAAGCGTTTGAGTTGAATTCGTAATTTCAGAGCATTCTTCCTCAACAGGCAAGCCACTCGCGGCTTCCAATTCACTTAAAAGCTTTTCAATGGCTTTCCAAGGAGCATCGACGTAACGGTATTGAATTCCTACAGGTACAATCCAAACCTGTTGCGATCGCTCGTTTTTTAACAAATCTTCAACACACCAAAATCCTAATTGAGCAATACCCGGTTCTAAGGGGCTGATAATCTCATTGTGACCGTTGGTTGCTCCTTCTGGGGCAGCAGCCAAGGGAAAGCGACCATTCAAAAACAAGTCGCGAGCCGATTTCAATCCCATCCAGTCTGCTTTCCCCCGATGGATAGGAGTACAACCCAAGCGAGAATAGATCCAGCCTATTTTTGCACCCGCCCAGAGGGGAATTCCCCGGTCATAAATAAAATGGGCATGAATTGCCTGCTGTAACGATATCCCCTGTTGTTTAGCGACTTGTGGTACCAGTTTCCCCAGTAAGTAGCCCATACAAAAGGGGTCTTCAACCCTAGGATGACGAAATGCAATTAAAAAGCGAATTTTCTCCTCTTGGAACTGACGATACAAATCGACCAAAACCTCAACATTATCTGCTTCAATTTCACTAATCGTCGTGCGGTAATGAATCCAGAACGGTAACACCTGCTGGGCGACTCGTAGGACCAGAGGGTTGAAAGCCGGTGGGATAAATTCTAGAGGGGGTTGAGCCTGACGAATCAGATCTGACAAGGTTGTTTTCTCCTGAATGGCAATCTGTGTTTTGCACCAGCGCTTTGCGAGTACACATTCTAGATTTAGCGGAAATCAGGATTATAGACTGTGGAGATACAACCAGTGAGCTGACTGTCACAACTTCTTGACAACTCTCAAGGAAGATTTGATGGGAGTGAATCTTTGAGAAAACTTTTGCGATCGAACCGGAGTAGATTAACGAGAGCCATTCATAAAAGGCTGATTGTTCTGTCCAACGCATCAGCTATCTTTCCAGATGTGAATTTTCCCTATTAGTTCTTAAACACTTCTGTAACTGTCACAACAGAGAACAGGCAACAGGCAACATAAAATTTCACAAATCATTGAGGACTGCTGTAGGAAGGAATCCTTGTGTTTCTTGCGTTTTATGACTGGATACTTCCCTCAAGCTTCAAAGAAGTTTTTGCAAGCAGAAGCGAAGACTCGAAGGGCATACTGATATCAAATCGCCCAATAGGATGAGTCAATAGGGTGAAGCTCTAGCAGTATCACCCCTTTTATTTTGAATGATAGGGATAAATAAAAATTTAATGATATTTTCTCTAACTGATAAGGAGGATGAGTATGTCTAACGTTATCGCGAACCCTAAGAGACAAACTAACCTATTAGTTTCTACTACTATATTGACACTGGGTTTAATGGCAAATGTTCCTGCCTTATCAGCCACTGCTATGACTTCAACAGCACCTCCTCGGCTAAAAGCAGATCTAATTTCACAAAATCTTGCCGACAATCAAGTTAGTCTAGAAAAAATCTATATATCTGAAGCAGGGACAAACTTAGGCTGGCTAATACGGGTTAATAATTCTTTGATTGCCGTTGATGCCAGTGGCGTTCTCATCAAGATTTTAGAAAGAACAGCAGATAATAGTGGTAATAATACCGTTGAGTATTACGCCAGTGGCATGAATGAGGGAAAAATCATGCGGATTGGCAACCATTGGTTTCAATACTACAATAACGCTGGAATAGAGCAAGGAAAAATTCGCTCTATCGGAAATTTTTATTTTCAGTATTACAATAGTGGAAGTATTGAAAATGGAAGAATTTTATCGGTAGGAGACATCTATTTCCGATTCTTTAATAGCGGATTAAATGGGATAAAACTTCAATCAATTGGCAACGTCTCCTTTACTTACAACAATAATGGAAAAATGCAAAGTATAAGTGGTAGCCAACCGGGAGTTAGTATACAAACTCTTTCGATGGAGCAATGGAGACTGCTAATGGGAGTGCAAGAACCTCTTCCAGATTACTTAGTTCCTGGTAGCCAACCGATAATTTTACATAATTATTAAGCTTTATAAAAATGAGCTATAGCTGATATAAAATAGCTCTTCTAAACTATTTATTTCGGGAATTCCTTGTAGCTTGAAAAGCTGCTCCCGAATAAACAGAAAAAAATAAATTTAAATTTTCCTTAGAATTTACAGGATAGGCAACTCGACATTGAGCCAAGAAGTTTACTAAACGCTAATACAAAGGATTAGAGCAGTGGATGGCTGCTATTTTAGCTTTTGAATTTTGAAGCTAGAGCGGCTAGTATACCGAGCAAGGGTGGAATTGCAGCAGCGCAAAAAAACTTAAAATAAAAATTTATCGTAACTTTATCTTTCGCTTGTTCGTTTTATTTAAAACAGTGCATAATTACCTTCATCATAAACCTGTGCCCCTTCCGGTTTAAATCCTCCTACAGCTCAGCAACACCTGGTTTAGAGTCAACCAACAATATGTCATCATCCACACAACCCAGCTCGACTAATTCTCCCATTCGCGAAACACTACATCACCAAATTGTCATTGTTGGCGGTGGTGCCGCAGGAATTACGGTAGCATCTCAGTTGCTCGTCAAAAATGACAAACTCGACATTGCCATTATTGAACCTTCCGATAAACATTATTATCAACCCGCTTGGACTCTTGTCGGGGGGGGTGAGTACAACATAGAAGATACAGCGAAGCCAGAAGAGCGCTGCATTCCTAAAGGTGTCGCTTGGATTAAAGACTATGCTGCCGATTTAGACCCCGATAATAACACTGTCATCACCCGTGAGGGCAAACAGGTTCACTACGACTACTTGGTGCTGTGTCCCGGTATTCAAATTAACTGGCACCTGATTGAAGGGTTACAGGAAGCCCTTGGTAAAGGAGGCGTATGTAGTAACTATGCATTTAACTATGCTCCCTATACTTGGGAAACAATTCGTAACTTTAAGGGGGGAAATGCTCTGTTTACCTACCCTGCAACGCCCATCAAGTGCGGCGGTGCCCCCCAAAAGATTATGTATATGGCTGATGATACCTTCCGTCAGCAGGGTGTTCGCGACAAGACGAAGGTTATCTATTGCAATGCTATGGGGGCAATTTTTCCCGTTCCCGCCTATGCTGAACCATTGCTCAAGATAGCTGAGCGTAGGAACATTGAGGTGAACTACAAATACAACCTCAAGGCAATTCGCGCCCAATCCAAAGAAGCGGTATTTGATGTCACGACGGATAACGGCGTGCAAGAGGTGGTGATTCCCTACGACATGATTCATGTCACCCCACCGATGGGTGCTCCAGATTTTGTCAAAAACAGCAAACTGTCGGTTCAAGATGGCCCCAGTAAGGGTTGGGTCGATGTCAACAAAAGTACGTTGCAGCACAATGTTTATCCCAACGTATTTAGCATAGGGGACGCGTCTTCGCTGCCTATCTCCAAAACAGCAGCCGCTATTC
>JBFLZA010000487.1:0-7310 GCA_040756535.1 Cyanobacteriota bacterium | reverse complement strand
TCCCCAACCCTCCCCGCTACGGGGAGGGAGCAAGTGGAGTTTTTTTCCCATTGCGGAGGAATTGTTAGCGTAATGGGACGTAGTCCGGAGGGTTTAATCGATGAGAATGCGGCGACTGAGAACGCTCATCACTTCACCGGGATTTTGGGTGGGTTGAGGTCTGCTCCATTCACTGACTTCGGCGTACCCAAGGCGGTAGAAGGTATGAATGGTGCTATTGACGGCTTTGGGAGAACTAATGACCAATATTTTGAGGGGAACTCGGTTGGGTTGTGAGGGGGTGTTGACCGGGAGAGGTGTTTCAGAGTCGGAGGATTGATCGGAAATAAAGTCTTCAGTCATGAGGAATTACCTGCTTTTCCTGTGATGGTGATGTTTAAAATCGCAAACATTATTAGCTTATCAGAACGTCCGCAATTTTAAACATTTACTTAGTCATGAGCCTCTGACACCATAGAAACCATGCCAAAAGCAGGAAATGCGCTGAGACAGGTGTTGGAAGCCCACGGTATTAGCCAAAATAAATTGGCGGTGACGATGGGAATTGGGCGCTCAACAATTCACCACTGGGTAAATAGGAGTAGAGATCCAGGTGGTGATGCAATCCTTGAAATTAGGAAAGGGCTTCAGAAAATTAATCCTGACGCAGCAGAAGAGTTTATCCGGCTGTACTTGGAAGAGTCAGATGAGGAGCAATCGTAGGGGGTGAGGAGAGCGATCGTACTCATTCGTCGTCCTTTGTTCAGTAGTCCATGAACCTACTGTCCCGCCAGTACTTCCTCACACCCAGTTATCTGTGTAGTGTAGAATGCTGACGAGCAATAAACAGGTGCGTAAATAACAGTCAATACAGTACAAGTAAAGGCTGTAAAAGCCGGGGCAGGAGTGTGGATGTGAGCATATCAGTGATCGATAGATTGCGATTGGGCGTGTCTGTAGGGACAGCCAAAACCGTAACCTCTCTAGTGCGTTTATCACGCATGGGGGCGGCGAGTGTGTTGCCAGGGTCAATTGCCCGTCGTCTCCAGCCGAATGTACTGCCGCTACTGTTTCAACAGGTGAAGCGCGGTGTGATTCTCGTTGTCGGCACAAATGGTAAAACGACAACCTCTCTACTATTACGCACCCTCCTCGAACGTCAAGGGTGGCGAGTCGCGCACAACGCCACGGGCGCAAATTTGATTAATGGGTTGGTGACGACATTACTAGATAACACCAATTTACTGGGTCAGTTAGACGCTGACTATGCCATTTTGGAGGTCGATGAGAATATCCTGCCGCTACTATTGCGGGATTGTCAGCCTCAGTACATTTTGGGCTTAAATTTGTTTCGCGACCAACTCGATCGCTACGGGGAAGTAGATACGATTAGCCGAAGATGGCAAAATGTGATCGCACCGCTTCCTCCCGAAACCAGAGTTATTTTAAACGGCGATGACCCTACCCTCTCTCACTTGGGTCAGCAACTCCCCCAGAAGGTTTTATTCTTTGGTTTAAGTGAACCTGAACTCTATCTCGATGAAATTCCCCACGCTGTAGACTCGATTTATTGCCCTAGCTGCGGACATTCACTGGATTATAAAGGCGTCTACCTGTCTCATTTAGGTGACTACCACTGTCCTAAGTGCGGCTTTAGCAAAAGTCCGCTAGCCGTTGATAGTAAGGAATGGCCTCAGATTCTCATTGGCATTTATAACAAATACAACACCTTAGCGGCTGGCTTAGTGGCGCGTGAGATGGGAATTGACACCGATACCATCTACGACACCGTTAAGAACTTCCGTGCTGCCTTTGGACGTGCTGAGGAATTGGACGTTAACGGCAAACATGTGCGGATTTTGTTATCTAAAAATCCAGTAGGAATGAATGAAACCATTCGGGCAGTAGCGGATATCCAAAAACAAGGTGGGGCATCCACAAAGCTACTAGTCCTCAATGACCGGACACCAGACGGAACGGATGTGTCTTGGATTTGGGATGTCGATACCGAGAAGTTGGTGGAATTGGGAGGAACTATCGTTGTCAGTGGCGATCGCGTTTACGATATGGCACTGCGTCTTCGTTACAGCCAAACAAATGGAGACAATAACCTCAAGTTAATCGTCAAAGAAGACTTGCAAGAAGCGATTAATACCGCCTTAGAACTTACCCCAGCCTCAGAAACTCTCCATATCATACCCACCTACTCCGCCATGCTAGAAGTACGCGGCTTACTAACAGGTCGGAAAATTTTGTAACCCATCAGTTACTCAAAAAAACGCCAAATAAACGCTAAAGATACACAGATGACCCCAATAACTATCTGTGTTTATCTGTGTCCATCTGTGGTTTCATTTTAAAAACGAAAGCAATGAATCCCGAACAACTAGAACTAACAATTGGTTGGCTTTACCCTACCCTAATGAGTACCTACGGCGATCGCGGAAACGTCATCTGCCTCAAACAACGTGCCCTCTGGCGAGGCATTAACGTCCATGTTTTGCCCCTTGATCAGCAAGCCCCGGCTGAAGCAATGCATAACGTTGATATCTTGATGGGTGGCGGTGCTCAAGACAGACAGCAAGAAATCGTCATGCGTGACTTGCAGGGTATCAAAGCTGAAACAATGCGCGAAAAAATTGAAGCAGGGACACCCGGAGTATTTACCTGCGGTTCCCCCCAACTCCTCGGTCACTACTACGAACCCGCACTAGGGCAGCGAATTGAAGGACTAGGTATCTTGGATATGGTCAGCAAGCATCCCGGCCCTGATGCCCGTCGTTGCATTGGCAATGTCGTATTTGAGTTGACAGCATCGCCTTTAGCTCAAGAATTAGAAATTATGCTAGGGAAAAAGCCAGTAGTAATTGGCTTTGAAAATCATGGGGGTCGTACCTATCTAGGAAAGGTCGAACCTTTGGGACGGGTGATTAAAGGGTATGGAAATAATGGGGAAGATGGCATGGAAGGGGCATTTTATCGAAATGCGATCGCAACCTATTCCCACGGCCCCCTTTTACCCAAAAATCCTTTTATCGCGGATTGGCTGATTCAAACAGCACTCACTCAAAAATATCAAACAACGGTCTCTCTCAAGCCCTTGGAGGATACTCTGGCGGTTCAAGCACGAACAGCCATGTTTAAACGCCTTGACCTGACCGAACTCAGTCAAGAACCCGTCCAGTATTCAAGGAAGTCATCTTAGAGATTTCACACCTCGCTACAGATTAGTGAGTGCAATCCTTGCAAGTATGATGGTTTGGCATAAGGTAAATTTGTCACCA
The DNA here is from genome assembly GCA_040756535.1 of Cyanobacteriota bacterium. Taxonomy (GTDB): domain Bacteria; phylum Cyanobacteriota; class Cyanobacteriia; order Cyanobacteriales; family Coleofasciculaceae; genus JBFLZA01. The sequence goes on along the minus strand of JBFLZA010000487.1, from coordinate 4,047 downwards.
GTGCTATGACCGAAAAAGTAATCAATAGCAGTGCCACTGGCCTTCTCGTTCTGATCATCCCCTTGGCGATTTTGATTGTCGTCTTGTTCAAAGCTTGGCCAATAATACTGGCAGTCTTCCTCATCAGCCTGACTTTGAGGATTTGGCAGCAGTACCAATGGCAGCAGTGGAGCAAGCAGGTTAACCCCTATTTCAATCAGTTAATCAAAGACAACCAAGGTTGCTTAACCCCACTGGATTTGTCTTTGAAAGCCAACCTAACGGGGCCAGCGGCACAGCAGTTTCTAGAAAGAAAGGCCGAAGAATTTGGTGCCCAACGTCGATACTATGAAGACAAAGGCACAGTATACTACTTCCTCACGGCTAGTGCTCTGGGTAGTATTTTTGAAAGTAGCGAACCAGAGCCTGATTTAGAGGAAGAAGAGGAAGAGGTGGTTAGTCCCACCTCCAAGCTAATGGCAGCGCTTAAACAGAGAGAGCCAGAGGAAGTAGAACATCAAGAGGTAGCTAGTCCCACCTCCAAGCTGATTGAAGCCCTCAAACAAAGAGAACCAGAAGAGTTAGAACATCAAGAGGTAGCCAGTCCCACCTCCAAGCTGATTGAAGCCCTCAAACAAAGAGAACCCGATGATTCTGAAAGCCAATCGTCTACCCGTGAGACTCAAGAACCTTTAGAATCTTTAGCGCCGGAACAGCCCATCTCGGTTACCAGCACAGCCCTCACGGATAAAGTTGAAGTAGAGCCTGAGCTACAGGAACAACCGGAGTCAGAACACAAAGAACCACTGGCAGAAGAAGAGGAATTGTCGCAGGAGTCAGGGGATGAGGAAGAAAAATCTTCTTTATCTTTGATCCAAGCTGAATTAGCCAAACGGCTTGATGTTCATTCGAGTACCGTTGGTAAACGAAAAACTGACCCAGATTTCTGGGAATGGAGTCAAAGTCGAGACCCAGAGGGAATTGCCTGGGAGTTCCATTCTGACACTAAAGAGTTTGTGCCACTCGAAAAGATACCAGAATCAGAGTAAGCGATCGCATTGTGAGGAAATCACGATTGACAGATAAGTCGCCAAACGCTTCTAAATCTTTCCGAACAGTAGCCCCTCTGTCGTCGAAGCCACAAATACTAGGCAGCTTACACTATCAGCGAATCCAATTCTACGTTGCAAGATGGTTCTGGATGTAGCTACCTTTTTCCAAAAATTAAACTAGACTGCATATCGGTTCTAATTTGTTAAGAATCCCACGGCTACACTGTGGTTAAAGCCGTGGGATTCTCATTTTTGGAAGAAGGAGTTCAAAAAATTCTGAACTTCTGAACTTCTTTGTTTAATGCGCCGAGGATGGCACCTTATCGGTTGTTACCTCCAGTCTCTTACTCTTAGGCTTCTCAGGACGACCCATGCCAGCAGTCAATGCATAACTTAGAGCCAAAAGCCTCAGCCACAGAGCAGGAAAACGTTCTTTAATCAAAGGCTGTAGAGACCGAACAAAATCAGGGAACCAACCTTTGAGTAATCCACTGACAAAAGCGTTAATCGTGAAACTGAAGTAGCTGCCTAACCAACGAATGATATCTTTTGCACCCGCCATTTCCCAAATCCACAGCAAGAGTACGGGATTTCGTCTAGCGGCTTTCAGGGCTAACCGATTGAAGGTAAACCAATCAAAGCGGTCTTTAATGAAATTATCTGACACCGCTTGGGGTTCGTCTGCCAAAAGCCCGAAAAAGGTATTTAGCATGGAATTGATTCGCTGAGGTGGCAGGTAACGGCCTGTAGGCACCATCATGCCCTTGGAAAACAACCAGGTGACAGAGATATTGCTTTGATAAGCCCGAATTTGATTTAAATCCTTAGCACTGAGGAGATTATGCCGCAACGCCGTATCTAAAAGGTCAGTTAAGCGATAGAGGTTGCGGACGAGGGAACCAAACCCCGTGAAAACAAGAGGAGATTGGAGTGATGCCGCATCGCCAACGGAAATGAGACGGTCAAATGCTACAGTGCGATCGCGACTCCCCACACTAAAATGCCCTGGAATATAACCAAATGTTGGCTTTTTCCACACGAGCTGTTCCATATCACACCGACGGTACTCCGGCAGAATTGTGAAGAAATCTTCATACATCTCCAGCAACGAGCCGGGATTCTGAGGATGCACCTGATGGTAATGGAACAAATAGATAGTCAGTTCCTCTCCCGCGCCGGGGAACAATTCCCAAATCAACTGACGCCCCCGTGAAATGTCACCGTGACTATTGAGAACATCTCCGTAATCCGAATCCCAAACCCCTGGCTCAAATCCCTTAGCAATTACAGCCCCCACAGTAGGGCAAACGCTATCGAAAGCTCGTCCTCCATTCAGTTGCCATGCAATGGGTGAAGCAGTCCCCATCGCATCCACTAACAAACGTCCACTCACTTGTTGCTCTGATGCCGTTGGTAAGTGTCGTACTGTAACCACAACCTGCTCAGACCCAATATCTGCCCGGATAAACTCTGTCTCGTCCCAGATTTCTCCCCCAGCGCTTTTGAGCTTTTCGCCACATACCTGTAGCAGTTTCTCGGAATCTAACGCTACATTAAGTACTGTTGGTGTGTGCAAAATGGCAGCTTTTAAGTGCGGTGGATTGTTGCCATCAAAGAATTTATTGAATCCATCAACATATTCCCTGGCAATGACGCTTTCAAACTCCGCTGGAGTAAATAAACCCAAATCGATCAGACTTTGGAACTCATCGCGTGAAATATTCCACTCCCGGTTCATCCGCCCAAAAGTTAGCCGCTCCACTAACAGCACCCGATAGCCCAGCCGCGCCATTACTGCCGCATGAATGACGCCCAAGGCACCACCGATATAGATTAAGTCATATGGGCGATGGTCAGGTAATTTCTCCCCAGCTCCCCAGCTCCCCAGCTCCCCAGCTCTCTTAAACAACACTTGCTTGGGTTGCTTGGGATTGCGGACACCTTCACGCCAGCGCTTCTCCCACCAGTAAACACGGTTGAGATCATATTCTCCATTGGGCATTTTTTTGAAGAAATGCACCGTTTTTGGATAGTAGGGAACCAATGCCTCGAAAATAGATTGCTTGGATAGATCGATATCGGGGGGTTCGGGATAGTGATAGGGGAATTGACGGCGCAGCTCCGATTGGAGCTGTTGCATGATCTGGCGTTCGCCGCTGATGGGCAAGGCTCCCCAACGAAAGGCTTTCAGATAGGTGGTTCGCTGTACTGACCAGATAAATATGGAAATTTCCGGAATCGCTGCGGAATCCGTTGTAGGGGTTTGATTGTTGGGGGGGGTTTTGTCAAATTTTAGACAGATGCCCTCAGGGGTGATAATCTTGTCCCCTAGTTCAGAATGCCAGTCCTGCTGTAACCAGGCGCGAACAGCGGCTGTATCCGGTGTCGGTATTTCTACGTAGACAAGTTCGTTCATTTTGGTGATCTCATCAATTTATGAATTACGAAGGAAGACGGAGGCAACAAGGGAGCTAAATACGCTAAGCTTCCGGATACCGAATTTATTTAAGATTAGAAAAAAAAGTTTACATAGTTTTCATTTTTGTTAAGTTAAAGGGTGCCATTAATCACTAGCCATGAATTATCCCATCCCAGTTAACCCTCAAGACATTGTCGCTCTCCGTCAAAAACCCGTTGATGAAGAACTAGTGGCGGCAGCGATCGCAGGTGTCATTCAGATTGCTCGCCAACGAGGGCAGTCCTTGGCAGATTTAACCGCTGAAGTTCTCGAAGAAGACAGTTGGCTTGATCAGTCCCAAAGACGATGGCTCAGCGATATCGTTGCGCTAGCGTGGGAAAGTCTACCGACTGTTGCAATATCTCAATAATGCCTAAACTCAGCAAAGAACTGATATTAGCGCTACCTCAGTGGGCGCGAAGACACCTGTTCCCAGTACTGTTGACGATTCGAGCAGCTGGTTTCCTGCTAGCTGCTTTAGCACTGTGGTTATTTGCTGAAATTGCTGAGGAAATCATTGAGAAAGAAAGCTTCACATTTGATAAGGAAATTTTACTG
>JBFLZA010000486.1:0-7319 GCA_040756535.1 Cyanobacteriota bacterium | reverse complement strand
AAATTATCTGTTTCCTTGCTTCTGAAGCGGAAAAAGACATGCGGGGCGCAGCCGCTCCTGTGTATGGAAGTATTTAGGTTATACCAAATCCGCATTGATAGCTCCCCTTTTCAACTGAGCGTATTTTTCTCCCCTGCCCCCCTGCCCCTCTGCCCCCCTGCCTGTCAGAATAAAGGGGTTTTCTGACCGGATTTGGTATTACGGATGGCTCCGGCTATGAAGATAGACTAGACTAAGATTACTTAGCTTCTTTGGCGAAAAAAGATAACCTTTAGCCTCTAAATTGATGTTACAAGGATGGAAATATCCTTAACACAAGCGTGGCTTTAGCCTTTATGGTGCGATGAAGTCAGCGCATTGTGGGGAGTCAATGTCCTGCACTACTCCAACAATATTCACGGCACAACACCGTAATTGCCGAGATATTTCGATTGTGATTCAGGCGGCTCTACTTGTTCGTTGAAAATTCATACTAAGGAATAACAACTCATGAATCTTCAACAGTACATCTAGCTGACCTAAACCAGCTAGGTGTTTTTTCAGAAACAAGAGAGCTGAATTCCTCACCCTAAAAACCCATGAGTGCCATCTTAAATAAACTACTGTCTGTTTTAGGTTCACGCCGCAAGGAATACTTAACCATTGACCAGGACTTCAATATTCTAGAAGCGTCCTTAGGAGTCAAACAATTCGCTGAATCTCCTGAAGAGTTTGTTCAGGGGAAAGATGTACGGTTGTGCTTTCCCGAATTATTTGGGCTTGAAGATATCTTAATCGATATTTTTCAAGGAAATCAGGCAAATTTTGAGTTGCAAGGCATTGCCCGTTCTTCCGCTCAAGGAACTCCTTTATATATTGATTTGTTCATTGTCAAAATTCAAGATGAAGATAGTTTATGCGAACATTTAATTATTTTATTAGAAGAAGTCACCGAAAGAATGGTTTTAGAGCAAAAATTAGTCCAAGGAGCTAATGAAAAAAGCCTTTTACTCAGTGCATTAGCAACTTCTAAAGCTTATATTGAAAAAATTATTACCTCAATGGCAGATGCTTTAATCGTTACAACGCCCTTGGGAATCGTCAAAACAGTTAATAAAGCAACACAAAATTTATTAGGTTACAGCGAAGACGAATTAATCGGCCAATCTATTTCAATTCTTACGAAGGAGTATAAAGTCTTACTCGCCGCTTGTCAGCCCCCTCTCTTGTTTTACGGAGGATTGAATAACGTTGAAGTTGTCTGTCAGACTAAAACAGGAGAAAAATTAGCGATCGCATTCTCCTGTTCAGCCATTCAAACCGATGTAGAAGACCTTCAAAATTTTATCTATATTGGTCGAGATATCACTGACCGAAAACGAAGTCAACAGCGCTTAGCCGTACAGTATGCCACAACTCGGATTATGTCAGAGTCTGTGACGATTGACGAAGCTATCCCCAAAATTCTGCAAGCGATTAGTGAAAATTTGGGATGGGATTTTGGTGAATTCTGGATACCAGAATCACAGCCAAAAGATACTACAGATATTATACTCCGATGTGTAGAAACGTGGGTTAGACCCTCTATCAATCTGACAGAGTTTATTGCAGCAACCCGACAAACTTTATTAGCACCCGGAGTTGGTTTAGCGGGTCATATTTGGGCAAGTACCTCTGGTTACTGGATTGCAGATGTTGGTGAAGATAACCAATTTATACGAGCGGAGGCAGCCTCTTTAGTGGGACTACACACTGCATTTGGCTTCCCAATTAAGAGTGATGGTGAAGTCTTGGGAGTGATGACATTCCTAACACAAGATAAACAGCCCCGCGATGAGTATTTAGTACAGATTATGGTGGGGATTGGTAGCCAAATCGCCCAATTTATCAAGCGCACACAAGCAGAGAAAGCGCTAGCAGAGAGTGAAGAACGATATCGAGATTTATTTGAAAATGCCAGCGATTTGATTCAGTCCTGTGCTGTGGATGGTCGCTTTATTTATGTCAATCGAGCTTGGAGGGAAAGCTTGGGGTATAGTGTAGACCAAGTACGAATGATGAATATATTTGATATTATTCACTCTGATAATAAAGCCTATTTTTTAGAAATTTGCTCTCATTTAATGGCTGGAGAAAAATTTGAGCAGATTAAAGCTGCTTTTGTTAGCAATACAGGACAAAAGGTTTCGGTGGAAGGAAATATAAATTGTAAGTTTGTCGATCAAAAACCTGTTGCAATTCGTGCCATTTTTCGAGATATCACGAAGCGTCTAGAGGCAGAAGAGGCATTGCGGCAGCAACAAGCCCAAACCGAGCGCTTATTGCTCAATATTTTACCTTATCCCATTGCCAATCGCTTGAAACAAGAGGAGAGTACAATTGCTGAAGATTTTGCTGAAGTCAGTGTGATGTTTGCAGATATTGTGGGGTTTACTCAGTTGGCGTCTTCTCTCAACCCCATTGAATTGGTGAACTTACTGAATAATATATTTTCCGCCTTCGATTTGCTATGTGAGCAACATGATCTAGAGAAAATTAAAACTATTGGTGATGCCTATATGGTAGTGGGAGGATTGCCGACAAGACGGGATGACCATGCAGAAGCGATCGCAGAAATGGCCCTTGATATGCAAGCCGCGATCGCTCGATTTCGCGATCAGACAGGGAAAGAGTTTAACATCCGCATTGGCATCAATACTGGCCCTGTGGTAGCAGGAGTCATTGGTCTGAAAAAATTTAGCTACGACTTATGGGGCGATACAGTCAATATCGCCAGTCGCATGGAATCACACGGCATACCCGGACAAATTCAAGTAACAGCCGCTACCTACGAGCGTTTGCAGGATAAATACTTATTTCAGGAGCGAGGGGTAATCCTTGTTAAAGGCAAAGGGGAAATGAAGACTTACTTTCTGATCGGAAGGAAAGAGAACAAGGCAGTTTAATGGCGTAACCAAACCGCATCAGCAAGGGTCAGATTTTTCCCCTCTGGGGTAAAACACAAACTGCATAAGTTCAACTGGGTCAGAGATATATACAAATCAAAGGTGTGAGGTTTATACCATTTCACTTTTACTGCGCTACACATTGACCCCCCTAACCCCCCGATATCTTGGGGGAAGAATAGCATTTGTAGCAGGCTTTTAGTGAATTGGTATTAGAGTTCCGGAAACTAGCCCTCTATTCGTGTAGTCCAAGATCTAACAGAAGACTCACTTAGCCAGAAATCTTATATTTCTCGCACAAATGGTAAAGCTATGGGCGATAAGTTCTATAGCAACACAGTTAAAACTGACTTTGACAAGGGACATCATGCACTAAGCTGACGCTGAACGACGTTCTACTTCGCCAACGAAGGATGCCATTTTTCCTCCCCAATCCCTAGTCCTTTATATCAATCCCTAATCTCCAACACTCATGACCAAGGAACTAGCCATTTGTACCCGCGAACTGACCAAGCAGTTTGACCGCCATATTGCTGTTCATGATATCGAGTTACAAGTTGAGGCGGGTGAAGTCTACGGACTCATTGGTCCCAATGGTGCCGGTAAAACCACACTGATTCGGATGTTAGCAGCGGCAGAGGAACCCACTACCGGAGAAATCTATATTAATGGCGATCGCTTAGTGCGCGATCAAAGTAACCCAACTCTGAAGCAGAGACTCGGTTACCTCCCCGATGACTATCCCCTGTATGACGACCTCACCGTCTGGGACTACCTAGACTATTTTGCAAGGTTGTATCGCTTGCGAGAACCCCTACGCACACAACGGTTACGCGAAGTTTTGGAACTGGTGCAGCTAACCAATAAGCGCAAAAGTATGATTTCTACCCTATCGCGGGGGATGAAACAACGCCTAAGTTTAGCGAGAACCATCATTCACGAACCGATTGTACTCCTACTTGATGAACCCGTTTCTGGACTCGACCCCATTGCCAGGATGCAGTTTCGGGAAATTATCAAAACCCTACAAGAAGCGGGGATGACCATTTTGATTTCGTCACACGTCCTCAGCGATTTGGCGGAACTTTGTACTTCAGTGGGAATCATGGAACTTGGCTATTTAGTGGAAAGTGCCCCCTTAAAGGAACTTTACAATCGCCTTTCACGCCAGCATATTGTCATGTCTGCATTGGGCAATTTAGATGCACTTACCGCTGAACTGAAAAACCATTCCTTGGTGGAAGGTTGGGAGGTTGTGCCAGGAAGTCAAAAGGTGAAGGTTCATTTCTCTGGGACTCCAGAAGATAGTGCGACGTTATTGCGATCGCTGATTGAAGCTGGTGTTCTCCTCAATGAATTCCACTGCACTCAAGAAGACCTAGAAACCATTTTCCTCAAGCTGGGTCACCAGCAAGCTTCATAATTATGAATGATGAATTATGAATTATGAATTGGGAATTGGGAATTGTTTAAAGTTCACTTGTAGGAAAGGATACTTCAATTTTTCCTGAGCTTGAATATTTTCCAGTTTGGGTAAGCCAAATTTGGCAGGGAATCTTTAATCTAGTCTTGAATTCAATCTTTTTCATCATTCATAATTCACTCTTCATAATTTTGTTCAACCTGCTAACGTTATTTGGAGACTGCAACTAATGCTGCTCAATTGGCTAGACCGCATTGGTGACTGGAATCCGCAGTTCTTGCGGGAAATTAAAGGTCGCCTCAGAATTCGCAATATTGCCCTAGCAGTAGCAACATCATTATTGAGTCAGTTGCTACTGATTTTGTATTGGTTGAGTCTGGTTCCTAGGAACTTATACATAGGTGAGAAATACTGCCGTCTGCATGAAACGTTTAAGGCGTATCAAAAGCAACTTCCCCAACTTCAGGTAGAATATCGCCAACTTCAAGCCCAATTTCGTAGCTACAGTGGGTCTGACGCCTTTAATCCAGAAAAACTACAGGAAATCCAAGGCAAAATCGAACAAAATAAAGAACGCATCACAGAGTTGCAACAATTTCTGAGCAAGAACACTTGTCCCGAAGATGCGATTAATATGCCGCTTTGGTGGCATGACCAATATCCTAAAATGTTCGCCTCGCTTTGTATCTTTGTTCTGTTTGCGATGTTGGTGGTGGGTTGCTATATGCTCATCAATGACTTAGCGCAGGAAGAACGTCGCGGCACCCTAAACTTTATCCGACTCAGTCCTCAGTCCGCTTGGAGTATTTTGGGCGGCAAACTGCTGGGAGTTCCGATTTTGCTCTATCTCGCCGTTATCCTCACAATTCCTTTGTTTGTAGGGTTGGGGACGATTGCCCAAATTTCGTTTGTGGAAATTGTTGGCTTTTGGGCTGTTTTAGTTGCTAGTTGTGCTTTCTTTTTTAGTGCAGCGCTGTTGTTTGGTTTAGTGAGTTCTTGGTTGGGAGGGTTTCAGCCTTGGTTCGGCAGTGGTGGCGTTTTATTTATCTTATCCATAGCGAATTTTAGATCCATAGACCACAGTCCAGCTGATTGGCTGAATTTGTTCAATCCTTCGGTTGTACTCGCCTATTTGGTAAATCGGACGAGTGAACAGTACTATTCCGGTTTTCCCTTCTCTCACGGAGCGATAGCTGGGTTGGAATGGTTTTACCTGCCAGTGGGAGCAATGGGTATTAGTGTAATAGTCTTTGCACTACTCAATTACGGGTTGTGGACTTACTGGATTTGGCAAGGTTTGAATCGGTGCTTTCACGATCCCAACGCTACTATCCTCAGTAAAGGGCAAAGTTACGGCTTGATGGCTTGCACGAGCGTGGTGGGTTTGGGCTTCGCTGTACAATCTTCAAGACCAGGGTTATCTTCCCAATTTTTCCAAAATCTCCACTCCTTACTCTTTATCAACTTACTGCTATTTGTCGGTCTAATTGCAGTTCTTTCACCACACCGACAAGCACTGTATGATTGGGCCCGCTACCGTCACACCAATCGTTCTGCTCAAGGCTTTTGGGGTACTTCCTTAGTAAAGGATTTGCTCTGGGGTGAAAAGAGTCCTTCAATGGGAGCGATCGCGCTAAATTTGATCATTACCTCGATTGCGATCGCAGTTTGGATTGGGCTTTGGACGGTGGAGTTGGATAAAAAGCTGGAAGCTATCTGGGCACTGGTTCTCACCGCAAATTTAATCTTGCTCTACGCCACATTAACTCAGCTCATGCTGTTGATGAAAACGAACAAGCGAGCGATTTGGGCTGTGGGTACAGCTGCTGCTGCCATTTGCTTACCGCCATTTGTTTTGAGCTTGCTGTCGATTTACCCAGGACAAGATGGGGGAGGTTGGTGGCTGTTTACTCCTGTTGCCTGGAATACAGTTCAACATGCCTCGATTCCCCTGATTTTGCAGGCACTTGCTGTACAGTGGACAATCTTGGGTGTGTTGAACGGGCTATTGACAAAGCAACTGCGACGTGCAGGTGAATCGGAATCTAAAGCTTTATTTGCTAGTCGTTCTTCTTCACCTAGCTGAAGCTTTATCTGTAGGGTGCGTCGGGACGCACCCTACGACTAGTACCAGTACTGATTGAAGAGGGTGTAATTAAATGTTCCTCAATTGCTTAGATCGCGTTGCCGATTGGAATCCACAACTATTTCGGGAACTCAAAGGTCGTCTCAATGCTCACAATGTTGGTCTAGCGGTTGTCTCATCCCTGGTAATTCAACTACTCCTGTTTCTGTTTTGGTGGCAAGACAGCTTCCAAAAGCAATTTTTATCGCTCAATGTCATTATCATCTTCGCTCTTTTGGTTGTAGGTTCCTACCTGCTCATCAGCGACTTAGCAAAAGAAGAACGTCGTGGCACCCTGAACTTTATTCGCTTCAGTCCTCAATCTGCTCAAAGTATTTTGATTGGAAAAATGCTAGGAGTTCCGGTTTTGCTCTATCTTGCCGTACTTCTAGCAATTCCTTTAAATCTGGGGTTGGGATTGTCTGCCCACATCCCTTTCCTCGTAATTTTTTGCTTCTATGCGGTTCTAGTTGCTAGTTGTGCTTTCTTTTACAGTATTGCTTTGGTGCTTAGTCTAGTAAGTCCTTGGTTTAGTGGATTGCAAGCTTGGTTGGGTGGTGGAGCAGTTTTCTGGTTCTTATTTTTTACTACTAACCAAGCAGTGCCTCAATCTCCCACAGGTTGGTTGAATCTATTTTCCCCCTCCGGTGTCCTGCTTTATCTAGTTAATCTAGCTGAATCCGCTGAGAACGATACTGATCTAAGTTATTACTTGTTTGGGGCAAACAACCACCAACTCTTCGATCATTTAGATATCTCAGATTTGGAATGGTTTAACCTTCCCTTGGGCGCAACTTTTCTCAGCCTCGTCATATTTACCCTGTTGAACTACGGCTTTGGAACCTAC
>JBFLZA010000485.1:0-7333 GCA_040756535.1 Cyanobacteriota bacterium | reverse complement strand
CTAACCCCTGAAAATGAATGTTAGTGTTCGCTTTTTACCCGACAATGTGACGATTGATGCCCAAGCAGGAGAACCCATTCTCCAAGTTGCTCAACGCGCTGGTATCTTCATCCCCACCGGTTGCTTGATGGGAACTTGCCATGCCTGTGAAGTAGAACTTGATGATGGGGAAACGATTTGTTCTTGTATCTCTGCTGTACCTGCGGGTCGTCAAGAAGTGACGATTAATCTCTATACCGACCCAACTTGGTAAGTTTTGTGCAGGAGTGAGTGTATGTCTGAACGATAGAGAGAGAAAAGTCAAAATCTGACCCATCGCTTATGGAGCTTGCGTTTATCTCGCTGTATTAAGCACATCTTCACGGAGAATTGATATAAAGGTAAACATTAATTTTGTAGTTGTTGAAGATATCTAGTAGAGTCTTCATTACCTATTCTCGTTGTACCGATATAAGCAATTTTCGGTTAGGACACTCTCAACCGAAGTTGCTCCTACCATGGCATCCTGAAAAAGAGACTCATGAGGTAAAGGATGTCAGAAGTGTCAGAACAAAAACGGGTCGTCGTCGTGGGTGCAGGTTGGGCGGGATTAGGCGCAACCTACCACTTAGCGCAACAAGGCTACGACGTTACCCTCCTAGAAGCTGGCCCCTATCCCGGAGGCTTAGTGGCAGGCTGGAAAACATCTGGGGGACGTTCCGTTGAGGGGGGTATTCATGGCTTCTGGTATCCCTACAGCAACATCTTTTCCCTGGTTCGAGAGTTGGGATTAAATCCCTTCACCCCGTTTACTCGTTCCTCCCAATATTCCCCCGCAGGGTTAGAAGTTGAATCCCCGATTTTCCAAAACGAACCCCGACTCCCCACCCCACTAGGAACGTTTCTCTACACTCAGTTCAAACGCTTACCTCTAATTGACCGTCTTTCTGCATTACCCTTGCTCTATGCGATAGTCGATTTTGATAATTCGGATGAAGCGTGGCGACGCTATGACAAAGTAACCGCCCGCGAACTATTCAAACAGTTTGGCGTTTCTGCCCGACTCTATAAAGATTCCTTTGAGCCGATGCTGCTAGTCGGCTTATTTGCACCAGGGGAACAGTGTTCGGCAGCAGCCGCTTTGGGGATGCTGTACTACTTTATCCTTGCTCATCAACCCGACTTTGATGTGGTTTGGTGTCGGGGAACGGTTGGGGAGATGATTTTTAAGCCTTGGGTGGAACGTATCGAACAAGCTGGCGGCAAAGTACTGACGAATAAACGAGTAAACGACATCATTTTAAACAGTAGTGGCGAGGCAAAAGGGGTTGTGTGTACTGATGAAGTCTTTGAGGCCGATGCAGTGATTTTTGCCGTTAGCGTCAGCGGGATGAAAAAGATAGTTAACGGTAGCCCGACGCTGCAACGTTACCGACAATTCCGAGATTTAACAAATTTAGGAGCAATTGACGTGTTGGCGACGCGGTTATGGTTTGACCGCAAAATTGATATCCGTCATCCCTCTAATGCCTGTTTTGGCTTTGACTCCACAACCGGTTGGACATTTTTTAACCTCAATGTGCTGCATGATGAATACCGTGATGAACCCGGTAGCGTCATTGAAGCGGATTTTTACCACGCTAACCAGTTGCTTTCCCTAAATGATGAGCAAATCGTGCAGAAAGTTCAGCGTGATTTAGCAACTTGTGTGCCAGCGTTTGGAGCAGCCAAGGTTATCGACAGCAGTGTTATTCGGGTGCCGCAGGGGGTGACTCACTTTGCACCCGGTAGCTATCAATATCTATTGAGGGCGAAAACGGATATAGAAAATGTCTTGATGAGTGGGGATTGGATTATTACCCGTCACGGTTCTTGGTCACAAGAAAAAGCATATGTTACGGGTTTGGAAGCGGCGAATTTAGTAACTGAATACTTTGGGCGTGGCAGTAAAGCTAATATTATTCCTATTGAGCCTGATGAACCGCATATTCAGGTTGCCCGAACCATCAACCAAACAATACGTGGTTTAGGCAAGGCCGTCTTGCCAGATTTCTGGTTGCCCTAAAGTTAAGGTGTGCAATGTAAGCTTTAACCCTGCTACTGTTCGGCTGGACTTTACGGCACCAAGCTACTAACTTTTACAAATTGGCCTAAGTGGAAATCACGCCGTCAGGCATGATTGCCCCACGCAGATTGGCACGACTGAAGTTGGCCTCATCAATATGCGCCTGAGTGAGGTTGACTTCTGTTAAGTTGGCTTCCGTTAAATTTGCCCCAGTCAGGGTGGCATAGTCAAGATTGGCATAACTCAGATTGGCTGCCGTTAAGTTTGCGCCCCTCAGGTCTGCGCCACTCAGATTGGCATAACTCAAATTGACTTTTTTGAGCTGTGCCCCCATCAGATTCACTCCTCTAAAATCTCTTTGACCCACTGCATACCGACTTACAAGTTCGCTGACCTTCATCACTTTTCTATGTATTTTTTATTAACAATTACTAGATCTGTTACAGCATTAGTTTCTAGATTGGCATTTCTTGATGACAGGAACTACATCGCCAGTAAAGTCCTTCAACACGCATATGACAGAGTAAGGTATCTGAGCAGCAAGGGCAATTATGCTTAATCTTCACTGATTTCCCAAGAATTTTGATTGTATTCAGCCGGCCGTAACACATTGTCGAGTGAGTCTGTGCTGAGCGCAGCTTTGTTAACTTAGCTAGCATTTTTTTATTTTGAGTGAACAATGGCTTTAGTATAGCAGTATTATCTTGACGATAATTTTTAATTTTTGATATTATAGAGGGTTTTTGTATGTTAATCTTAAGAAACGCTGCAACAGTGTAAGTAGCTATAAACTAGAAATCGACTCTTCCTATCTGAGGGCACAGGAAGATAAGGGCAGTAGCGACTCAAGACACCTCCAGAAGAAAAAACGGTAACTCGGTTAAGTTGTGCCGATCAACCTTTTTTCGAGCTGGATACGACTGACTGATCCAATTCCTTGACCATGAGAAGGGAGTATTAATGAATATTCAAGCACTAGAAATAAAGGTCGGCGATCGCATCATTGCCTACTGTAAGAACAAGATGCAAACCTGTACAGTACAACGGTTGATGGACTCGACCCACAGCAACATCGCACTGAAAGTATCTACATGTGTGCCTTATCGGGAATCCTCATCCTTCGTGGTTCAGTTTCACCGAGAAGCTCTAGTGAAAAGGGTTGACTGAGAATCTCGATTCCAGGCAGGACAGCAATTACTTCCTTTACTAGGACACACCCATGTTTGAACGCTTTACAGATGCAGCGATTAAGGTGATTAGGCTTGCCCAAGAGGAAGCACGTCGCCTCGGTCACAATTTTGTAGGTACAGAGCAGATTCTTTTAGGACTGATTGGAGAAGGAAACGGGATCGCGGCAAAAGCCTTGCAATCGCTGGGTATCACTCTGGGAGCGGTAAGGGAAGAGATTGAAAAAATTATTGGTCGCGGTTCTGGCATTGTTGCTGTTGAAATTCCTTTCACCCCAAGGAGCAAGCGTGTTCTCGAACTGTCCTTGGAAGAATCTCGCTCCTTTGGGTGGAACTACATTGGCACTGAACACTTACTTCTGGGCTTAATTCGGGATGGAGAAGGGGTGGCGGCAAAAGTCCTTTTCAACCTGAAAGTTGACTCAAAAGAAGTTCGGACTAAAGTGATTGAGATGCTGTCTGAGACGACAGCTACCCGGAGTGATAGCAGCCACAGCCACAAAAAGACACCAAACCTCAGTCAATGCGGCTCTAACTTGACTCAACTCGCCGCGCAGGGCAAGCTCGATCCCGTTGTGGGTCGCCACCAGGAAGTTGAACGAATCATTCAAATTCTAGGTCGTCGCACCAAGAACAATCCGATCTTGCTGGGAGAGCCAGGAGTCGGTAAAACAGCGTTAGCCGAGGGGTTAGCTCAGCGTATTGTCAACAATGATGTTCCTGATAACCTTCAAGGCAAGCAGGTTCTTACCCTAGATATGGGTTCGTTGCTCGCAGGCACTAAGTACCGAGGGGAGTTCGAGGAGCGCCTCAAGGGAATTATTGAGGAAATCCGTGCTTGCAAGAATATCATCCTGGTCATTGACGAGGTTCATACATTGGTTGGAGCTGGGGCAGTGGCAGGGAGTCTCGATGCCTCTAATATGCTCAAGCCGGCTCTGGCACGGGGCGAACTTCAGTGTATTGGTGCGACCACTCTGGATGAATACCGACAGTACATTGAACGAGATGCCGCTTTAGAGCGTCGTTTCCAACCTGTGATGGTGGGTGAACCTAGCGTTGAGGAAACCATTGAAATTTTATACGGTTTGCGCGATCGCTACGAGCAGCACCACCAACTCAAATTCTCCGACCTTGCACTAGAATCCGCTGCTAAGCTTTCAAACCGATATATATCCGACCGCTTCCTGCCCGACAAAGCGATTGACCTAATAGATGAAGCCGGTTCTCGTGTACGGCTACTCAATACTAAAGTGCCATCAGCTGCCAAGAGCCTGCACAAACAACTGCGTCAAGTTCTAAAAGATAAAGAAGATGCTGTTGCATTGCAAGAATTTAGCAAGGCAGGAGAAATGCGTGCCCGCGAAATCAAAATTCAGGCAGAGATTCGGGCGCTTGTCCCAGGCAATCCCTCTTACTCTACTGACCCTGAGTGCGCTCTTGTGGTGGACGAAGAGGATATTGCCCACATTGTCGCCTCATGGACTGGAATCCCGGTAAACAAACTAACCGAATCTGAGTCCGAAAAGCTCTTGCAGATGGAAGATCTTCTCCATACTCGACTCATCGGTCAAGAAGAAGCCGTTAACGCGATTTCCCGTGCAATTCGTCGCGCCCGAGTCGGTATTAGTAACCCCAATCGCCCAATCGCTAGTTTTATCTTCTCTGGTCCGACAGGGGTGGGTAAGACGGAACTCGCCAAGTCACTAGCGGCTTACTTCTTCGGGTCCCAATCTGCCATGATTCGGTTAGATATGTCCGAATATATGGAGCGTCACACCGTCTCCAAGCTCATCGGTTCCCCTCCTGGCTTTGTGGGGTACAACGAAGGGGGACAATTGACTGAAGCCGTTCGCTCTCGTCCCTATACAGTGGTACTGTTGGACGAAATCGAAAAAGCCCACCCCGATGTATTCAACCTGCTGCTGCAAATTTTGGAAGACGGTCGTTTGACCGATACGAAAGGTCGCACGGTGGACTTTAGGAACACATTGCTGATTATGACCTCCAATATCGGTTCTAAGGTGATTGAAAAAGGAGGTAGTGGGTTGGGTTTTGAGTCGGCTGAAAATCAAACTGACTCTCGTTACAGATACATGTGTTCCTTGGTGAATGAAGAACTTAAAGCTTACTTCCGTCCAGAGTTTCTCAATCGTCTCGATGAAATCATTGTCTTCCGGCAACTGACCAAGGGTGAAGTTAAACAAATCGCCTCCATCCTCTTAGATGAAGTATGCAGCCGTTTAACTGAAAAAGGAATTTCTCTGGAAGTCACAGAACGGTTTAAAGACCGCTTGGTGGAAGAAGGGTATGACCCTAGTTACGGAGCGCGTCCTTTGCGTCGGGCTATTACCCGCTTGTTAGAAGACTACCTTGCTGAAGAAATTTTAAGCGATCGCATCCACGATGGAGATACAGTTGTTGTGGATGTAGACGATAAGGGTAACATTAAAGTTTTACACAGCGATAATCGAGAACGACTTCCCCCCTCGGCTGTTTGAAATTCCGTATTCCCCTTATAGATATAACAGCTCTCGTTTACATAAAATACAGTAGGGGATTAGGCTAGCCTAATCCTCTACAAACCATAGGTATTGCACTCGATTAAAAACCGCTATAGTTTAATCTGTAATTTTTGACAGACTCTATAATAATCTTGCAATCCACTATCGCCAAGTCTGAGTTCAGATGATTGGTCAACTGATTGTTAATAATACCGATGCACCCAAAGTTTATAAGCTAATGTGCATTCAAGTTGCATCAAAGAAGGTCTAAAGCCCTTACTAAGAGAAGGTCGCCTCGGAAAGATGAATGAGAGTAGAAGTAAAAAAAAATTAGGCAATATTTTCAGGTAAAGTGGAATTATACAAGGTTACTTAAGGTAAGCTCTTTTTGCATCGGTGAGGTTACATTAAGACATCCTTGGCTTGCCTATCGGAGCCTTGTGAAAGGCGCAGGTACTCTCGTTAATGGAGTACCAATCCTTTTTGAAATAACTCAATAAACTCTCCAGGTGCAAATTCTCCACAGCTAGGGCGGCGCTCTTGATGGCGTGCCTTCAAGTAAACGTAATCACAAATCACGTTATCAAGGTTGATATCACTGTGAATATTCCAATCTTCCAGAGCAACTCCTGTGAGTATGGTGTATTCAAAGTTAGTATTCAACGCCTGAGTGCCTATCAAACTTGCTCCACAGAGGTTGGCTCTAGTTAGGTCGGTTCCACAGAGTTTGGCTCCAGTCAAATCAGCCCCCATGAGATTGGCTCCTGTGAGATCAGTTCCACAAAGGTTGACTCCCTTGAGGTTGGCTCCTGTGAGATCAGTGCCATTAAGCTTGGCTCCCGTGAGGTTGGCTCCTGTGAGATCAGCTCCGCTCAGCTTGGTTCTACTCAGATTAGCTTTACTGAGGTTAACGGCGGTGAGGTTAGCTCCCTTGAGGTTGGCTTCTGTGAAATTAGTTTCCGTGAGGTTAGCTCCAATCAGATTGGCTCCTGCGAGCGTTGTTGCAAAAAGGTTAGCGCTACTGAGATCAGCTCCACTGAGGTCAGCTTTACTGAGATCGGCGGTAAAGAAATCGACCAAAATCAGGTTTGCTTTTCTAAGGATAGCTTCACTAAGGTCAGCTCCACTGAGCTTGGCTGCAAATAAATTTGCTTCAAATAAATCTGCTCTACAAAGGTTGAAATATTTGAGATTCGCTTCCCTAAGGGAAGCTTGCTGGAGATTAGGCACTAATTTATGATTTTTGTCTCTCCAGTTATTCCAAGTATTGATTCCTTGCTTGATTAGATTAATAGGGTTTTGGCTGGTCATCTATCTATAGGACTAAATTACTTTTCTCACCATAGCCTATCATAGGAATTTTTTAAATTTTAAAAAGTCTAAATGAAGAAACTATAAAAATATGAATGAATCGTAGTTCGCTATTTAAAAACAATGAGCAGTGGTGGGTAGGCTCGACCTATCCCACCTATAAATTGCCTACAAAACTCCTATTTATACTGACTTGACTTGCCCGGTCAGCTCTAAATAAGTACAATATAGGCAAATTATTGTTTTTGCAGATTTCTAGTCTTGTACAATTTAGTAAACGTAGTATA
>JBFLZA010000484.1:0-7347 GCA_040756535.1 Cyanobacteriota bacterium | reverse complement strand
GGTCACTACCGAAACGCCTTATCGAATTACCAATGGGATGTCCTCACCCTCCAACCGTTTGACCGTCAACTTGATGGTGAAGAAGGGGATGTGATTATGGCAAAGAACTATATCGACCTAGCCTTACCAAAAAGCCCCAATCTCCGCATATACGTCTACTCTCGCTGGCCTCGCCGTAATGGAGATGGCAGTCTAGATTTTGGTCAAGAGTGGCAGAGGAAATATACAGGAGGGTACGATGGCACGGAGGAAACCAAGGACTATTTTGAAAGACTTACCCAAGAATTGAAAAAAGCGTACCCCAAGATTCAAAAGCAGATTTTCATAGTACCCGTGGGCGATGTTCTGTATGAACTCGACCAACGGATGAAAAGTGGTCAGGTGCCAGGATATACCAACATTACCCAGGTTTATGCTGATGGAATTCACTTTAATGATGTGGGTTCCTACATTGTTGGATCTACATTCTATGCAACCCTATATAAAGACAACCCGAAAGGGTTGACCGCAGCCCCCTACAACATCAACAATCCTGAATTAGTCCGCATCATTCAGGATGCTGTTTGGAAAGTGGTCAGTACGCACCCTCTTTCCGGAGTCGTAGCGTCCCAACAACCTCAAGCTAAAACCCAGGCAAAGCAGGAAAACTGCCTACTGAAGAAAGGTTTTGTGGGGTAGTGTTAGGTGAGCAAAAGTAATCATTGCTCCAATTTGCAATAGAGCAAAAAGCGATCGCACTTCTGTATGAGATGCGATCGCTGATTCTATAACGGAAGTTCCCCTTTGACAAAGTGCTACAACTTATGCAGTGGGCAAGCTGGAGATGAATCTCCCTCGGCTCTTACTGGGTACAAATTAAGGAAACGTCTAACAATTCCATTGCCTTTTGTTGGAGGACAGTGGGTTGAGTAATTTTCTCAAACGTCAAAGAAGCTTCCAGCCCGTTAGACTGGAACTTATTTTTGACAATCGACCCTAAATCAGCAATCATTGTCCGAAAACTATGGACAGGTAACTTTTCGAGTGTCTTTTTAGTCGCCGCCTTAGCACGGGCTTTCTTTGACCGCTTAGATGGAGCAACAACTGAACTTGTTTTCTCCGGCTCAACTGTTACTTTTTCATCATCAAATAGTAAAGGAGCTAAAGCTTTCCTCATGTGCCACTCCACATAATAAGCCAGCATACATAAGAAAATATGAGCTTTAACTCTCTGCTCTAAACGGTGATAAATTGGACGCACTTTTAAATCAATAGTTTTATAACTGCGGAAAGCAAGTTCTACTTGAGAAAGACTCTTATAGGCTCTCACTGTCTGGGCAGCATCTAAAGTTTGAGCCGGAACTGAGGTGCGAATAATATAGACTCCATCTAAGGCGGCATCTGAGGTGATGACAGCTTCATTCCTAGAGTAAGAGAAACTCTCATCAGTGATGGCAATATTAAAATATTTACCCACACATGTAGAGTTGAGAACTCGCCCCACTCTCAGCCCAATCTGGTCGGTTCCTTTCAGGGAGCGTTTGTCACGTTGAGTGGCGGTGACAACAAGATTGAGTTTCTGCTCTGTTGCCTGTAATAAAGCTTCTCTGGTCAGAGATTTTTCTTCAGCAAGCATTGGGTTGCGACAAGCAATTAATCGTTCACCTGGGTAATCCGAACAAGAAAATTCTACTAAGTCTCTTTGAGCAAATAACGAAAGTTGAACAGCTTCTTGTTCAACTAGTTTACGAATTTGAGGAGTTCTGAGAGCGGTAATCCAGTCGAGTCCCTCAACTGGCTGAAAATCTGCCAGAATTCGGGTATTCGTAATCATGCCTCGGTCGCCAACCCAAACTACCTGTTGTATACCAAAACGGTGACGCACCTTCTCAATTTGAGCTGTTATCGTGGTGGTATCTGTTAGCGCAGCGGGCGCGCGTACTCGCGCGACAGTATTTCCTTCAAACACTTCCACCGCAATTGGACAGCCTCGCTTGTCGCAGATTAAGCCAAAGACAATCTGTAAAAATCCTTTCTTTTTATCCCGATTGTAGCCATATCTAGCTAGAGGGCATTGAGTTCCTTCAAAGTAAGTTGAACTTACATCGTAGAGAACTAAAGCTCCTTCCGTCAGATGGATTTTAGCTAACTCATTTTCTATTAATTCTTGTTGGGAAACCAACCAATCCATCGCTTCATACAATTCGTCCTCATCCGCTTGTTCTAAGCCTAATATTTCACTTAAAGACGAAAAGCACGTTTCACTGTTCAATCCTCTAGCTGGGGCTAATTTGGAACGAGGGTCAAGTATCCGTGCCACTATCATCGCCAAGACTAGAGACCGCTTTTTTGAATTCTCGGGTGCAATTATCCCTCTTCTGTCACTCTCCGAAGTAACCAAGTAACAAAAAAGCCAGATTATCCATCAGGGAAATAAGGTTGAAATTGATTCATGACATGAATTAAATCATGAAATCCCAACCATAAATGATGATTAGGGAAAATGTCTAACCAAGGAGAAATCAACCACAATAGAAGAGTGGGTTGGATAATCAAGCGAAGATTATTCAAGACATTTTTCCATCCCACTTTATGATTCCATTGTTGATGAATAGAGAAATCAGCCGTAGTATTTTTAATTTCAGCATCAGTTGAACGAGGTTGGTTTAAGGACAAAAAAGCTGGGGAATTTAAACTAATCATCCAATAAACACAAAAGATTATTTCCCACCATTTCTCAATGTCCTGAAAATTAGTAAAGCGATAATCAGTCCAACCCAGCTCTCGTTTACATTGCCGAAAGCCATACTCTACCCAAGTTCTTAATCCATAAAGATTCCCTAAAGTTTTTTTGATATTCCCCTGGAGATTCGTCATCACAAAAGAGGTTGAATTCTCTGGTTTGGTTTCTGGGTCAGTAGTGATTTCCCAGTAAGTTTGAGTACTTTTCTTGCCAAAAATGATTTCTCTAATATACCTTGTCTCAGATATTTGATTGCTAAATATTCTTGTGAATTTATGCCATTTATTGGCTCTAACGCTATGGCTGCTTGGCATCCACACCTCGTGATTACTTCTGATAGCGACAATCCAAGGAATTTTAGATTTATCAAGTGTTCTGATAAATGAGCTACTTTCTCCATATAAGCTATCTGCTAATACTAATTCAATCTTAAACCCAAACTCAATTAATTTTGTAATAATTAATGATGCTAATTTAATTTTAGTTTGATAGTTATCTCCGGCTTTTAATTTTCCTTGGGGCTTAAATACTTTAAACATTAAAGGAAAAGTAATGTTTTGATAGATACCGTAGGCATTTACTGAAACAATCCCCGCGTCAACTTTGCCCACGCTGCCTAGATATTGTCGCGCTACATAATCCGTCTTCTTTCCTTTTTTTCGGTCTCCTGTTTCATCTATCACTACTGTAATTGATTTATCTTTTAAGGTGCTTAAGATTTTTGATAATCTTCGGTTTCTTATCTCCGTTACTGACCACGGTGATTTGGCTATAAAATGATGTAACGATTGGGCTGAATTTATTCCCACAACGAGAGGCTATTTCTGGCAAAGACTTCTTTTTTATTGGCGCTATTATTCCTATATGTAAATACTTAAAATATTCATAGCTACTTACCTCTGGAAATAAATCTTTATAGCCTGCACAATATTCATCAATGAATGATACGGTTGGCTGGGCATCCCTCGCTAAATGTTTGAGAATCTGTAACTCTACATCCATTGTTCTACCTGCCTTGGAGAGGGATTACTGATGGTAACCAATTGCCCCTTACTGCAAGCTGAGTTGACATCAGGGAACCCAACATTTACTTTGGATTGATAACCTCCTAAACTGAATCTTTAAAATCAGCTAACAAAAACCCGATCGCACCAAATTCTCTCAAGATTGGATAAATAACATTCTCACAACGAGAGGCTTCAGATGTAAAAACATCTATATTTTCTAGGTTAAATGCAAATTCTTGCTTAAAATGATCGGAAGGCTTCAAATCAAGATATGAAATAAAGCTTTCCTCTGAATACTTAATATTGTATTCAAGTTGAACTTGGGCAAGTGATTTGAAGTCGGTAAACGCCATAATCTTTATAAAGTATCTTCACTAATTGTATTCGCAATATTCTTCTAGTTTTTCTTACAAAAGCGCAGCCCGTACAAAAGCGATCGCACTTTCCCAATTGACAGTTTGATGCAGCAACGAGCGGGTGAATAGCTCTTTTACAACACGGAGTTCTTCTTCTGTGAGGTTCTTCGCCAAATGTGCCGCATAAGAAGGTCTATTCGTTGCAGAAGTAGTCGCGAACCAGCGATCAATTAAGGCTGGTGTAATATGCATTTGGGTACGCGATCGCTCTTCATCCACTTCAACCACCAACCCCAGCGACTCGAAGGCAACCCGTAGCTCATCCGTATCCCAGTTCACCATTGGGTCTAACTTGTCAGTGTAAATTGCCTCTTCTGCTGCCACTAATCGCTGGTACAAGTCAGCATTCAACTTCGACTTTTCGAGCAAACGATAAAGCCGTTGTGTGTGGCGCGGGACTGTTTCAGCTAGTACCAAGACTCCCGACTGTTGCAGCAATTGAGCTAATAGTTTAGCTGCTGCTGGTTTATCCGGTTCATGGATAAGGGCATTGCGCCCGATGATGCAGTCAAACCGAATATCGGGGACTTGGGTAGCTAAGACTTCTGGTAACTGGGTTAAGGTAGAACTCAACACAAAAGGACGCTTAATTTCGGGAAGTGCTGCCACCTGTTCTTGTAGAGCAACAGCTTCAGTAGAAGTGCGAGTACAGGCATAAACTCCACCTTCTGGCACCCGACGCAAAGCTTCAAAGGTCAGTAAACCGCTGCCTGCATTCAAGTCCAAAACAACATGGTGACGCTGAAGTTGAGTTAAGGTGAAAATGCGATCGCGCACTCCCTCCAACTGTTCACCCACCTGACTCAACGTGCGCTGCAACCAACGGTCAACTGTGCGGTCAGTAGGCCCTGTTGTTAGCACTTCTACAGGTGAGACAAAAACACCTGCTGCCACCGCTTCGAGTTGCGCTTCCCGATGACGCGCCACCTGCGTCTTAATTTCTCCTTCAAATCCCTGCGTTGAAGGCTGATAAAACACCTGTCCCTGCAAACTACTAGGCAAATACTGTTGAGCTACCCAATGGTCGCGGTAAGCATGAGGATAAAGATAACCTGCGCCATGCCCCAACCCCTTCTTGTCCCGGTTGGCATCCTTGAGGTGATTGGGGACTTCTGCCTCCCGTTCCTTCTCAACCACGGCTAACGCATCGAAAAAGCCCATGACGCTGTTCGATTTGGGTGCGTTGGCGACATAAAGCGTAGCTTGAGCCAAGTGATAGCGTCCTTCCGGCATCCCCACCCACTCAAAGGCACTAGCACAGGCATTAACCACCACTACAGCATTGGGGTCAGCCAGTCCCACATCTTCACTGGCTAAAATTAACATTCGCCGGAAAATGAAGCGGGGGTCTTCCCCGGCATAAACCATTTTTGCTAACCAGTATAAAGCGGCATCGGGGTCGGAACCTCGTAAGCTTTTGATAAAGGCACTGATGGTATCGAAGTGGGCATCTCCTTCCTTGTCATAGAGCACTGCCCTTTGCTGAATCGATTCCTCCGCTACAGCCAGCGTAACGTGAATGACACCATCAGCATCCTGTGGTGTTGTCTCGACTGCCAGTTCCAAGGCATTGAGTAATGAACGGGCATCACCGTTAGCGACATTAACGAGGTGTGCGATCGCATCTGGCTCTACTGTTACAGATAGCATCCCATAACCACGCTCTGAGTCAGTGAGTGCCTGTTCGAGGACACCGCGTAAGTCAGCTTCATTGAGAGGCTTAAGCTGAAAAATGCGCGATCGGCTCACTAAAGCTTTGTTAACTTCAAAGTAGGGATTTTCTGTGGTTGCACCAATTAGGATAACTGTTCCATTTTCCACCCAAGGCAGCAGGGCATCTTGCTGCGACTTATTGAATCGGTGAACCTCGTCAACAAATAGGATAGTGCGCTGAGTGTGTTCCTTTTGGCGTTTTTGAGCGGTTGCGATCGCATCCCGAATCTCTTTTACCCCAGAGAGGACAGCATTAATCGCAATGAAGTGAGCGCGAGTGGTATTGGCAATAATCCGAGCGAGGGTTGTTTTCCCCGTACCCGGTGGCCCAAAAAAGATCAGGGAAGAAAGTTGGTCAGCTTGAATCGCACGACGCAATAAGCGTCCTTTACCAATAATGTGGTCTTGCCCGATAAATTCATCGAGGGTGCGAGGACGCATCCTAGCGGCAAGGGGTGCCTCTTTTTCCACGAATTGTTGGCGCTGCTGATTAGACAAGTCCGTCTTCACCCGCATCAATTGGCACTTGCCAGTATAAAACAACCCATATACAGACTGTGAGCATCAATCAGGACGTGCGTGAAGCGTTAGCTGTCCCGCACCCGAATCGCTAATTCGCTAATGTAGAAACATCTGGGTACTCCTGCCGAGGCTGGTTGTAATTATCTTAAAGTCAATGAGTAAGGCTAATTTGCGTAGGACGAAGTCCTGGCCTTTGGCATCGCGCCTGTTTCTCTCCCATCTGCTCGTGATGATTGTGGGAGTGAGTTCTCTGGCAATTGTGGGTAAATTGTCCTCTCCCCGATTTTTTGTCTTCCACCTACAAAAGCTCGAAGGCAGGGGAGTTTCTCTGCGCTATGCCCGTACTTACCTAGTCGAAGGCTTTGAAACCGCCTGGAATCGTAGTACCTTCTGGTCAGTCATCGTCGGGGCCACAGCGGCCGGAGGTTTGAGCTACTGGGTTTCCAAGCGAATCGTACAGCCTCTAACCCAAATCGAGCAAGTGACCAAAAAGTTTGCCGCAGGGAAACTAGATGAGCGACTACCGCCGAGTGAAATTCCTGAAATCAACCAGTTAGCGACTAGTTTTAACCAGATGGCCGTCAGGTTGGAAGACGTGGAACACCGTCGGCGAGAATTGGTCAGTGATTTGACTCATGAACTGCGAACTCCCCTAACCGTACTGCGCGGTTATTTGGAAGAATTATCAGAGGGTCGGATTGAATCAACACCCAGCGTTTATCAGCAGCTAGCAAGGGAAACGAGGCGGTTAGAGCGTTTGGTCAATGATTTGCAAGAACTATCTAAGGCAGAAGCTGGGTACTTGCCGATTAAGCTAACACCTGTCAATTTGTGTTCTTTATTAAAATCGCTGGTGCAAAAATTTTCTGACCAGTTGCTGGAAGAAGGCCCAGTATTGCGTTTGGAATGTCCTGAGAAATTGCCGCCTGTACTGGCAGACATTGACCGATTAGAACAGGTGCTGGTT